>NZ_JAMPJZ010000067.1:0-31379 GCF_039961835.1 Trichocoleus sp. ST-U1 | reverse complement strand
CACAGAAAGATTCATTCCAAATAGCAGGACAGTTGAACTGGTTGATGGCTCGCACGGGCTACAACGAATTGCATATGGAAATCAATGACTTTTGACGGTTACATTTGTGTCCATCTGCTATCCGATTATTTATATGCCCAGCTGGATTTTACTAAAATCAGGGTGTCGCGATCGGGATTGAAGCTTCGGGCAAGTGGATGATTTTGGAGGTGGTTGTACTTGAATCATATAGATACGACTACTCACACGCCTCAATAGCTGCCCGCTGGCTCTTGAGTGTTAGGAATGCTCCAAAACCGTGCAGCCTTCTAGTGTACGATTTTCCAGGTATATCCTTGCACATCCGGGGGAGATCCTGCCTCTGTGATGCAACGGATACCGAGTTTACCTACAACCCTCTTTTTACGAGCTGCTATGGATCTCAAGTCTCTGATACGCGACATTGCAGACTTTCCTAAACCAGGAATTCTGTTTCGGGATATAACGACGCTACTGCGAGATCCGGAAGGACTGCGCTACACCATTGAAACCTTAACCGAAAAGTGCGCCCAGTTGTCTCCAGAGTACGTCGTTGGGATGGAGTCGCGGGGTTTTATTATTGGGGCACCTCTGGCATACAAACTGGGAGTTGGGTTTATCCCCGTCCGGAAGCCTGGAAAGTTACCAGGTGCTGTTCACACGGTTGAGTATGAATTAGAGTACGGGATGGATCGCCTAGAGATGCATCAAGATGCTCTACATCCCGGAAGCCGTGTTTTGATTGTGGACGATCTGATCGCGACGGGTGGAACGGCAACGGCAACGGCTGAGCTGGTACAGAAAATTGGCTGCACCTTAGTAGGATTTGGATTTATCATCGAGCTAAGAGATTTAGGTGGGCGTCAACGACTTCCTGATGTGCCAATTGTGACGCTGGTTGAGTATTAGGGAGCAACTGCTCATGGCTAATTGCTAATTGCTAATGGAAAACAAGCTATTAAACAATTAGCGATTAGCAAGTTACAAAAATTTTGGCGATATGGGATTCTATATTTCATGACTTCTACTAGAAATTCTTCAGGTCAGAATGGGTTAACAGCTAGTTTAAATTGGCTCAAAAGGCTGGTTACAAGTGAAACTTTTCTCTACGTGGCAAAACGGCTATTACAGGCAATTTTGACTTTGTTTCTAGCCTCGACGCTGAGTTTTGCAATTAGTCAGATGGCTCCGGGAGATTATTTAGATACTTTGAGGCAGAATCCCAAAATTTCCCCGGAACGAATTGAGGAACTCAGGCAACAGTTTGGTTTGGATAAACCAGCGATTGAACAGTACCGACGGTGGCTGTGGCAGATTTTGCGCTATGGCAATTTTGGTACGAGTTTTGTCTATCAGCGTTCGGTGTCATCGCTGTTGTGGGAGCGTATCCAAGCGACATTGGAACTCGCGATCGCATCGGTGATTCTGACGTGGGCGATCGCGATTCCACTGGGGATCGTCGGTGCAGTTAACCAAAATCGCGCTAGCGATCGCCTCCTGCAAGTGCTGAGCTACGCCGGACAAGGGTTTCCCAGCTTCATCACGGCGCTGGTGTTGCTAATTTTCGCCCAGTACACTTCACCCCTATTTCCAGTCGGTGGCAGAACCAGCATCAATCACGCCGATTTATCCTGGTTCGGCAAAATTTTGGATATCGGTTGGCACATGATTTTACCCACCCTAGCGCTGAGTGTCACCAGTTTTGCAGGTTTGCAGCGAATTACCAGGGGAGAATTACTCGATGTTCTCCGCCAAGACTATATCCAGACAGCTCGTGCCAAGGGACTCCCCGAAGACCGGGTGATTTATGTTCATGCCCTCCGCAATGCGATTAATCCCCTAATAACGCTCTTAGGATTTGAGTTTGCCAGTTTGTTAAGTGGGGCATTTATTGCCGAATTTTTCTTCAATTGGCCCGGATTAGGACGGTTGATTTTACAGGCAGTTACTATCCAAGATATCTACTTAGTAATGGCAAGTTTGATTATGGGGGCAGTGATGCTGATTGTCGGCAATCTTATCGCTGATTTGTTGCTAAAAGTAGCCGATCCGAGAATTAAGTTGGAAAATCTTAAATGAGGAAATGGCTAATGGTTTCTTCCCGTCCAATTCTCAATTACGGATTAGCCTATTATCTTTGCATTTTCTATGTTTTCCCAAGTCTATTACCTAATTCGTTCGAGAGCTGATGGTCAATATCTTTTAGCTCAACCCGATACAAGTTCTTCAACCAGTAGCTCTGGCTATTTGTTGATGTTTGGCGAACATTTTGATGCGCTAAGCTATCTCAACGCCCATGCCCCAGATGTCAGCGATCGCTTCGCTGTTGAGTCAATCTCTGGAAGCCAGGTAAAAGGGTTGCTGCAACGGTGGGGATTTAAGGGAATTGGGATGGTTGAAGACCCACTATTACCCAAAATTCAGTTTTTATCGCCAAGTTAAGCCAAATTATTGACTTCTATTGCCTTTTCTAAAGATTTATTGCAAGTATACCTAGGTACAGATGTCAGAAGCTCCAAAATTTGAGCAAATAAGAGAGGTCGTTCAGGCAGTTGTTTCGTCTGATCCGATCAACAAATCTTAATAGTGCTAATTTCGACAAATTAGGAGAGAGGGACTCTATGAAATCGATCCGTTTCAACCTGTCTGCTTGGGTACGTCCAGTGCGTATGGCGATCGCTGCTTGTTTTTGCGCTTTACTATTGTTCAGCTATGCAACTCCAGCCTACAGCAGCACAAAAACCCCCGCAGGATATAGCGGCACCAACAGTCGCCCCGGAGACGGAGAAGCCAATCTGACGAAGATTGAAGAGAAATCACAAAAGGCGGTTCTGAAAGACCCCTATTCGCTTAAGGAGACTCAGAAGGAAGCCAGCCAGGGTCTGAATGAAATTCAAGGATCTGCTGATGCTGAGAAGATGAGTACCAACGAAAATTCGCAAGGCGTCCAATCAGTTGAACAAAAAGTTCAGAAAGCTCTGGAAGGCATTACCGGCAAAGACTAAGGAAATAGTATTTGCTCAAGACTGAGCGCCCTAGTATCTGCTGAGTGCGGATGCAGGGTCTCATCATCAGGGCAACTCCGCAGGGGTTGTTCTTGATGTTATATAGGGCAGGCAGGAGTCTGCCTTGTTTTTTTAGGCTGGCGATGCTGAAACGCTGGCTCGTTAGACCGTGTGACGGCAATAATGCCCTAGAATTGGAGTTCTCTTGTGGCTTGAGGTCTAAGTTCAGTCTTCAAAGCACGGATATGGGTAAATTTCCATACATCCTGAATGCGCTTGCCCTAACCCCCAACCCCTGGTTCTTCCAGGGGTTGGGGGTTAGGTTTCCAATCGGGTGTAAAGGTTTTGGTAGCGCTCGCGCTATCAAATTGGCTCTTTTCCTCTTTTTAAAGGTTCGTATTGTTTGTACAAACTAAGAAAATGCTCATGAATATCATGTGGAGATTCTAAATGATGAATTCCTTCTTGTCTTAACGTCGCACTAATTTTTTGCGAAAATTTTGTTGCAAAGTTAAAAGCCTCGTTGAGCATTTTTTGCTGCTTACCTCGCTCACCCTCGATTCCGTACAAATACGCCGTGTCAAAGAATGCGAAGAAGGAGTGTTTCCAGTAATCCTCAGCACTGATTGGATCATTAATTTCCGTCCCATAAAAATCTAATTTAACTGCCTGTACTTTTTCCTGAAACTCAGGAGACAACAAGATGTTAGCCATTGCTCGATAATGCATTGGAAGTGAGTTGTTTGATACTGTGAGAATGGAATCTTTCAAAATGTCGTAAAGAATCCTATTGAACCGTCGTCTTACCTCTGCTAAATCCACATTTTTAGGCAGCTTGTAAGTATAAGTAGGAATTACGGTAATATTAAAACTTCCCTCAAGCGGGATTATTTTAAAAAGAGAAGTTTTTGGATACCCCCATATCGTTGCCTCATATACTGAGGTTTTTGCAGCTTGTGCCTCAGCTTCTGTAGGTCTTACTGAAGGACACTCAGCTAAAGCTTGCCCTACAGTTGTTCCAGTTCGAGTAGTAATAATAGAGAATGGTTCCTCTATTACTATGCCCTTCTTGCTTACCGGAAGCATCATACCTTCGTAAAGATGAAACTCAAACTCATCTTGAGTTTCTTTTGTTTGAGTTTTAGAATTCATGAGAATACATCCTCCCATTTATGTTGGTTTGAGATTATCTACATATACAAAAAGCACTACATAAAATGTAGTGCTGATGAATATATGTAGAAATAGGTGAGATTAGGGATTGCACCTAATTAAATATGATCTTTCTATACAAGACAGATCATATCTGCTACAAAGTAACGATTATTTGATAGGTCGCTACTCCCTCGCCTTTGGTGTGACATAAAGTCTTAACTTATCCATTAACTAGAGACTTGTCTAGGTGCAAATAAGATCATAAGACTTAGTTATTATCAGCCAACGGGTTAAAGCTATCACGCGATCTGCGGACATTCTACCGTTGTTAAGGTATAAGTACCCTACTGTCTCTATCATTACCCCTCCAATGTCTATTAAAGTTTTTTGCTAACTTACTAATAGAATCGCTTTAGGGTTTACCAAACGCTTTTGATCACGCCAGGAAAGGTTATTCTAATTGAGGCTGAATTGTTTTAAGATTGGTGTCAGAGGTCAGAGAGCTGATTGACAGGCACCTTTCCCCCTTACTCTCCCATTGTAGCAAGCCTGAGTGCTATTGTGGATGTACATAGAAACTTTTTTTCAATAAAAAAAACATTTTTTAGAATAGAATAGAGAAACTTTGCTTATACTAATTGCCTGCTTTGGTAACTAATCCAAGCAAAGAGTTTCTAGTTTCTACGCTTTCACTGAAAAATAAAGTTGGCTTTTCTAAAGGTCTATCTCTTAAGTCTAACTATCCATATTCTATTAGCATTGCTAAATCTGTTTGCGAACTGGATTGGTCAACTGAATTTATGCGATCGCCTGCCTACAGTACCATTCAATCGTCCGTAAAGCACAATACAGTGATTTCAGGGAACATAACCCTAACTAGATTGAAGTGCCTTACAAAGCCATAGAAAATGAGGTTGACAAACCCGCAGAAGTATTGTGTCAGCAATTTTCTTACTACTAATACCCCGCTACATACCTAAGTTGTACCCAAATTCATACCCAAACCGAATCTTTATACCCAAAATTTCTTAGACTTAAGCGATACTGAATCGCTATGTTATTTGATATGTCTATGTTTCGGAAAAGCGGGTGGCGAGAATCGAACTCGCATCATCAGCTTGGAAGGCTGAGGTTTTACCACTAAACTACACCCGCAAATTGAGGTATGGTCAAACCATAACTAGATTACTATACCACAATTTTTTAGAGCTTGAGTAGGGGAGGCGTGCATTTTTTCACTGGGAGAGAGGAGAAATTCGGATAGAGACTTCCAGCAAGCTGTCAACGGCTCCACCTCCCATGTAAGCGGGTTGAAATCTCCAGCCTTGAATTAGCTCATTGACAAAGTGCGAATCGTTTAAATTTCCGCTTCCTTGCAGCACTCGCTGAACTGACGGTTTGCCCGTGTTATCAATCAACAATAAAACTTCCAAGACGATAGGCTGGTCGGGAGCTTGCCCAGTTAGCAGCGGATAATCAAGGTCGGGAATTTGTTTCTGCTGTTGCTGCGGTACGGCTAATTGGTTCGGCTCATCAGTGCCAGCGTTACCAGAGCGGACATTGAATAAAGTTGCCACAACGCCTCTACCTTGGGCTGCGGGCGCTGTGGGTGCGGGTGGCGGTGCGCTTTGTGGCTCTCCAGCAGGCGGTGCGGGTGGAATGGGAGCTGGGGCTGGTGGGGCTGGGCTTGCCTGTACGGGAGGAGCTGGCGGAGGGGTGACAGGAGCTGGGGATGGTTCGACGGGTTGGGACGATGATGGCTGCGGTTGAGATGGCGGTGCAGGTGCGGCGGTTCCTGCATCTTGGGAGGATGACCCCAAGGGACGACCCGTTTCAGGGGGTTGCTGCGGCACCAATGGCGGGCGCGGAGCAGGTGTAGGGATGATGGGTCTGGTCGCAACAACATCAGAGTTCGGCTGCTGTCTTTGCGGGGTAGAAGGCGAGTTAGCGGTAGGGTTTTGCGCTTGAGGGAAAGGATTGAGACGGATTCTGAAAGAGCGTTGAATTCTCGGTTGAGAATTTACAGGAGGATTTTCTTGAGGCTGCGCGGGTATTGGCTGCTGTACAGGGCTTCTACCTGGAACGTTAAAATTGCGATCGCTCTCTTGTCTTTGTTGGGGAGTTGCCGCTTGTGGCTCTAACCTCTCTTCGGAATAGGGAACGGAGGTAATTAGCTCAACAGGAATGGGTTCCGTAGCCACATCGACGCTGGCAGGTCCCATGATTACCCGCTGCAACATCCACATCCCCAATACATGGACAATTACAGAAATTAGAGTGTAAATACTCCACAGCGTGGATGATGTAGACCGATTCCGGGCATCGACTCGCTGCTGGGAGGCGATCGCATCTGGCTTCTCTAAGGGAGGTGGAGCCGATGCGCTAACGAGATGTAAGTGCCGAGTCGGAGGACTCTGAGCCGGATCGTTGGGGCGCTGGTTTGGTAGTGCCATTCTCAAAACTTGAAGGACTCTTATTGTTAGAAACAGTAGACGTTCACCTGAATCCGCTACGTTCCAGAAAATTTGTCAGAAAAAGAATGAACAGAGACAGCGAACTGAGAATAACCACCAAAATCAAGGCGGTGTTGTCGCGTCCCGACTGAACGGCTTCGTAGATTGCCATTGGCATCGTTTGCGTGACACCGGGAATATTCCCCGCAATCATTAAAGTTGCGCCAAATTCCCCTAAAGCGCGGGCAAAACTGAGGACAATTCCTGCAAGGATACCTTTCCAGGCTAAAGGCAACCAAACGCGCCAGAGGGTTTGCCCATTCGATTGACCCAATGTCGCAGCGGCTTGTAAGTAAACGGGGTCAACACTTTCTAAAGCTGCTTTTGTCGTTTTTACCATCAGCGGTAACGCCATAATGCTTGCCGCCAAGACTGCGCCTTGCCAGGTAAAAATGGGCGTCCAACCAGTCGCTTCGTAGAGAGGGCGTCCGATTAACCCCTGGCGTCCAAAGAGAACCAGCAGATAAAATCCCACCACCGTCGGCGGCAAAATTAGGGGCAGCGTGACGATGGCATCCACCCAGTTTCGACCGGGAAAGCGGTAACGTGCCAACAGGTAGCCCAGCAGTCCCCCTGCGATCGCGACGAAGACGGTGGAAATCAGCGCCACCCACAACGACAAGCGCAAAGCGGAGAACAGTGCTGAGGACTGAGGACTCAGCACTTTATTCAGTCCCCAGCACTTTCTTTAAGTTCAACCGCAAAGGTGAGAACAGTTTCATCGATGCCTTTGAGCTTGAGTGGGCTGCACTTGGTCATTTCCTGCTCGTCCAGGTAATCGGCAACGGCAGCAGAAACCAGGATACAATTCGGCTCCGCTGCTTCTTGAAGGCGAGAGGCAATATTCACGCTAGGGCCGATAGCCGTGTAATCCGACCGTTGATTGCCTCCGAACATTCCCACCACGGCGGTTCCTTGGTGAATGCCGCAGCGAAACTGGACGGGTGCGCGATCGCTCGTGCCAACAATGCCTGCCTCCAACCATTTCTGGTTGAGTTGCTCCAAAGAAGCGTGCATTTGTCGCGCCGCACCGATCGCCCGTCGTACCTGCTCGTTGGGTGTCAGTTCCTCTGGGGCACCAAACAGCGCTAAAATTGCGTCCCCCATGAACTTATCCACCGTGCCACCGTTATCAAACACGGCTTTGGTCATTGCTTCCAGATATTCATTCAGCAACTCAGCCACTCGTCGCGCTCGCAAGGTATTTGCCAAACTGGTAAAACCCACGATGTCGCTAAATAAAACCGTAACCAACCTAGGTTCCGGACTCAAATCCAGCTTCAGTTCGCCTTTTGCCGCCTTCTGCACCATCGTTGGAGGTAAAAAGCGCTTCAGCACCGACTCAGTCAGGTAAGAATTCAGCTCCACCACCCGGCGCTCATTTTCCTTGAGCGCTAGCAAATTGTGGACTAACGCTAACAATTCCCGGTCGTTAAATGGCTTAGCCAGATAAGCATCCGCTCCCCTCTCAGTGCCTTCAATGCGAGTATCTTCGTCTACTTTGGCAGTGAGCAAAATAATCGGCGTTCCCTTGAGTTCTGGGTTCTCTCGGAGCATCCGAATCATATCCAAACCGGACACAAAGGGCATCATCAAATCCGTCACGATCAGATCGGGTCGCCTTTCCTTAGCGACGGCGAATCCTTCGTTGCCGTTGCGAGCCATGCAAACTTGATAGCCATCATTTAGCAAAATCCGAGACACATAAGCTCGTAAATCTGGATTGTCGTCCACCACTAAGACGGTGTGGATGACGGAGGAATTGACGCTGGAGGCGGATAGTGGTTGCGACTCCGTTGGTAGTGAATTCAGAGAAGATGCTGCTTCATCCTGTCTCAAAAGTTCCCAGTCTCCAGTTTCTTCTTCCACCTCCAAATCTGCCAGTTCCACAGCAGCGCGATTGGATTGGACTTCAGTTGGCACTTCCAACACCTGATCCAGCGGTAGGTGCGCGGTTCCAGTTTGCAGCCAAACGGTAAAGGTGCTGCCTTCTCGGTAAACCGACTCGACAGAAATTTGACCGCCGTGGAGTTCCACCAATTCTTTCACCAGCGCTAAACCCAAGCCACTGCCTTCATAGGAGCGGTTGACTGACCCTTCCGCTTGACGGAAGCGCTCGAACAGATGGGGGATTTGTTCCGGGCGAATGCCAATGCCAGTGTCTGAAACCTGGATTCGGACGTGATCTCCAGCGGGTTGCACTAGCACGGCTATCGTACCTCCCGCTTCGGTAAATTTCATGGCATTGGAGAGAAGGTTGTAGAGTACCTTGTCAAATCTTTCTAAATCTAAATAAACCGGCTGACAGGGTTTCATTTCGAGTGTCAGCTGCAAGCCTTTTTTCTCGCAGTAGGGGCGAAAAGCTTCGACAATGGTTTCGATAAATTCTACTAAGTTACAAGGACGGAAACTGGCTTGCATTCGACCGGCGTCGAGTCGTTGGATATCCAGCAGTTGATTGACCAGTCGCAGTAAGCGGCGGGAGTTGCGTAGGGCGATCGCAGCTTGGTCGTAGGGCATATCCTGATGCTGATTGACCGCTGACTCTAGCGGCCCTAGCATCAGAGTCAGCGGCGTGCGAAATTCGTGAGAAACGTTCTGGAAAAACTCGGTTTTCTGCCGGTCTAATTCCAGTAACCGCTCCGCCTGCTGCCGAGTTTTTTGATACAGTCGGGACTGCGTGACTGCGATCGCTGCCTGTGCTGCCACCGCCTGCGCTAATTCAACCTCTGAAGCGTGCCAGCGGCGAGGTCGGTTCGTTTGGCGCAAGGTAATGCTACCAATAATCTGACCATCGGAGAGTAACGGTACCACCAACAGCGCCCGCGCCGGACTCCGCAGAGGGAGATCGAACCCGTTCATTTCGGGGTTCCGATCCAGATCGTGGACTGCCACGGGGTTTTGTGTATTTAGCAGCTGTTGCAACACCGGATTTCCGGCAATTGGGACAACCGAGTGGGGTAATTGAGGATTCTTCGCTTGCAGCGAAGTATGATTGCCGAGATGCGGAGCTAATTGCATTTTGGTGACAAATGCTTCGCTCGTACTGGAGAAAATCGGGTCCTCGCTCACCGATGTATCCAGCACCAGGCTTTCTGCCCCGTCATACAAGCCCACGCACTGAACAAACTCATCCTCTCTCCGCCACAGCGACAGGGCACAGCCATCCACTTGCAAGGCTTGTCCCAACTGTTGCGTAATTGCTGCAAAGATGTCCTGCGGGTCAAGGCTAGAGCGGATTGCCGTTGTAATCGTATTGACAAGGGCCTCTCTTTGTGCAAGTCGAGAAACCTGTTCGTAAGCCCGCGCCTGGGAAAGAGCCAGAGCCGCTTGATCCGCCACCATCACCACCAACTGAATCTCATCATCCTGCCAGACGCGCGGCTGTCCGCACTGGTGCAGCGCCAGAACTGCCATCAATTCCAGTTGGCAATACAGCGGCACCACCAAGCTAGAGTGAATATCTGCCTGTCGCATTGCCTCTAGGCGTTGCCTAATTACAGGGGTATCGCCTGGAAGTCGCTCATCTGTTTCGACATCATTAATGACTTCTACATCGTGCGTTTCCCACACTAACTGACTGAGAACTGAGGACTGAAGACTCAAGACTGAGTGGGGATCTTCATTGTGCTGCCCAGTCTCGCTCTCTCCCAAAGAAGACTCAGGGAGCAAAACTGAAGACGGAGCCGTATATTCTAGTGACTCCTGACTCCCGCCTTCTTCCTCCGTCCTCTGTCCTGCCGTTCTCTGTCCTGACGATGGACTCAGTTCGGAAATGATGAGTCCTGAGGATTGCCGCTTGCCTTTTGCCTCTTGTCGCTGATAAATGAATCCTTCATCTGCCATCCCGTCTTCCTGGAAGGGACGCAAAATGCACACGCTGACCTCCAGCATATGACCCACGGTTTCCACAATCGTCTGGAGGACTTGCTGAAGGGGCGAACCGCCCCGCCGGTACTGGGCGTTGCGAATGGTATTCGTGACTGTATTGAGCAGCGATTCGCGGCGCAGCGTCCGGCATAGTTCCTCAGTCCGAACCTTCAAAACGTTGTGGGTATCCATTGCCTGCTGCACCAGCGCTTTTAGCTCAGATGCATCCCAGGGTTTGGTGACGTACTTGAAGACCTTTCCGGCGTTGATAGCTTCCACCAAATCTTCCACATCGGTGTAACCCGTCAAAATAATCCGGATAATATCTGGGTACTGGGTGGCGGTGAGGCTGAGAAATTCTGTGCCGCTCATCAGGGGCATCCGCTGATCCGAGATGATCACGGCAACATCCCCCTCATGCGCCAGAATCTCCAGCGCCGCAGGGCCGTTATCTGCCCTGAGTACCTTATATTCTCGATGAAAAGTGCGATAGAGCAGGTCGAGGTTATCGGGTTCGTCATCGACGACCAGAATTTTGGGCTTTTTACTGGCTTGGGATTTCATGCCCCGCTCTCCTGCTGTAGTATGGTGCAGCTCATGCCTACGCCCATGCAAATGCAAAACAGTCTCCATTTCATGCACAGATTATTCCAGCGATTGAGATGGAAAAGCAGATGGGAGATAAAGATAGAGGCTCCCTATCCAAGCTACTATCCGCATCCCACTGTTTCCGAATCCGGAAGCTGTGGAAATTGCCTGGTTGCACCCTAATTAATCTTAATTTTTCAGTTTCAGTACTGCTGTACCTTCTGGTGTCGATTTTCGAGAAACACCCCGGTTCTGGCTCATGCTCCCCGCTCCCCTTGCGGGGAAGCCTTGGTCCTACCCAACAGCGGTTCCTGAGAAATCGGGGTAGGGTGTAGGCAATGCTTATGGTCGTCAGACGACTGACAACGAACCTACCCAGTTCAATAACTTTTTGGGGAGAAAATGCACTTGTCACTTACTTTTTATTTAAAATACCCGCTCTTCATTTCTGACTTTAACGTTTGGGCGTGGATCTCAGTTATAACTACTGCGATCGCGCTTCCATATCCCCTGCTCCGAAATTGATCGATAACAGGCTGTTAGAGAAATACCTGGACGAGCGCTGCTGCTCCGGACAGGATAGCGATGCTGGCTCTACCGTCCGATGCCAATTTTCCCTAGGCCGATGCACTCCTTGTACAATAGTATCCTTGCTGGAACAAAAGAAGCTTTGCCTAAGGTAGGCATTCTTCCCGGCTAGGGCAACCTAGAAACTCTCCAGCCCAGCAACTTGTCAATCTTCCCAGTTAATTCATTTTGCTCCAGTACCCCGATCTTAAACCTGCAAAAATCACTGCAAAATGATCTAGGATGAAACCTGCTAGATATCCAATTTACGCTCGGCTGTGAATCCCTGCTTTCCACTCTTGCACCGCCAACCTGAAAGAGCCGCACAACCGAATGGTGCCTCTCACTTTATCATCCGGGCAGCCCACCAAAATGATGTGACCAGCCTCACCGAGATCCTGGCAGATAGCTTTCACCCTCGGTCAGGAATTTGGGCTTTGGCCTATCCGTTATTTCGACTGGGAATTTACGAAGATTTACGCAATCGACTGCGCTTGATTCCTCCGAATTACATCTGTTTAGCCGCTGTCGCTTCGGGTAGTACCAATCAGGGGAGAGGAGAGGATTCATCCCCGTCCCCAAGAACACAAGAACGCCAAGGAACAAATGCTGATTCCGTGGTAGGGACGGTTGAAATGGGGCTTCGTCCCTGTTCCTGGCAACCCTGGAGTTCTCAATATCCTTACATCTCGAATTTGGCTGTCCACCGCTCGTGTCGGCGACGGGGAGTCGCGCAGCAGTTACTGCTGCGCTGCGAACGAACCGCTTTGGAATGGGGATTCTGCGACCTCTACCTGCACGTGTTAGAAAATAATCATCAGGCACGGCAGCTTTATCTGAAGGCGGGATATCACCTGCACCATAGCGATCCCAGATGGAGTGACTGGCTGCTGGGGCGTCCTCGACGGCTGTTCTTGCACAAACACTTGCCTTGTGGAAGCTAAAATAACCCTCCCCTCGCCTCCCTGAGATTCTTTAGATTTGAGGATGATTGGGTTGGAAATTGGTAGCCAGAAAAGACGTTTAATCAATTCAATCAGTCTTTAAATCAGTCAGTGACTCTTGCTTGTCGCAACTTCACATTAACTTTAAACAATTGTCACTTTTGGGGGTAGATTATTGAAGAATACCCAACACAGTAAGGTTGTGGGCGACTACTGGCTGGTAGATTTCCTGCGCTCGGACAAGATGCCATAAAATAAAATTAAGAATTACCGCTTGGTGACTTATACTAATGTCAAATGTTTTGATAATGTAATTATTGTTTACATACATAATAGATGGCAAACTGAATCTCAAGCTTGCAATCCATCCAGAACTAACAGACTTGGGTTTGCCTCTGTACTTCCGGTTCGGGTGCATGCCCAAAGAAAAAATATAGCAGTAAGAGTTGACATGGATAGCGACAACCAACAGCGCTACCAGACTGTCCTATACAAAGCGGATGCCAATCAAAGCCCTACCTGTGTCGCCCGCTCTCAAGGCTCTAATGGCATGAATAATGAAAGCCCGAACCCTGACGAGGAATCGTCTGATATCCTTAATCAGCTGCATGATAAACATCTGTTAATCGTGAATAGTCGCCGTCGGAATGGCTTGATCCTCTACAAACACTACCATGCAGAGTTTGCTGGGCCAGGAGCGGCTGTGGGCGGATTGTTTGATGTGGATGCGAAATGGGTGTTGCCAGTGGGCAATTTGTCGTTGGTAACTCCTGAATCCGCTCAGGAACGGCAGAATGCTTATTTGATTCGGAGACAGTGGATTCGACTCACGAAACAAATTACGGATAACCCCGTGCCGCTGCAACGAGCACAGAAGATCCTCGAACAGTTTAAGCAGTTCTTTGGCACGGAGACGCTGACGCAAGTACCGGACGATGCCTTTGCGCTGTTGGTGGGGGTGTTGCCAGATACTATCCGCAGGGCACGGGATTTGGAGGATTAATTAAAAATTAAAAACTTCCTAGTTTTTAATTTTTAATTAATCCTGCTTAGTTGATTGCTTTTAAGGCTGCCAGGAGATGCTGGCGCGATCGCTCATTTTCTTCTTCACTGCCTACCGTCAGACGAATACCGCCGCCGGTGTGACGAACTAAGGTTCTCTGTTCTTTGAGTTGCTGCGCCAATCGAGTCAGGGCTTCCTCTGTCGGGAGACGCAGGTAGATGAAGTTTGAGGCACTGGGCCAAACTTGTAAATCCTGTTGCTCTTTGAGAAAATCGAGTAACTTTTCTCGTTCGCTAAGAATTTGGGGAATGCAGCTAAGTAGCAGTTGCCGCTGGGAAAGGGCAAGTAAAGCGGCAGCTTGGGTGAAGCTGGGGAGATTGTAGGGGAGACGGACTTTTTCGAGGGCGACGATGAGTTCTGGGTGAGCGATCGCATATCCTAGTCGCAGTGCTGCCAGCCGAAACGCCTTGGAAAATGTCCTGAGTACCACCCAGTTTGGATGCTGCGACAATTCACCCACCACGGTTGTCTGGCTAAATTCAAAATAAGCTTCGTCAATGACCACCAAAATATGCTCTGGCAAACTCCGCAGCCATTCCAATTCAGCGGTAGTTAAGGCGTTGGCAGTGGGGGAGTTGGGATGAACGACAAATACCACCCGGATTGGCGGATTCTGGGTTTCCTCAATGGCTTTTTGGGCTGCGGCAAGATCCATTTCAAAATTCGCTTCCTTACGCCCGACATTCACCACAGGAATGCCTAGGGTATGAGCCAGAATCGCGTACATGGAGAATGTAGGATCGGCGACCAAAATCGAGCCTTCGTTGCCGAGACAGGTGGCAATCAGGAGGGAACGAATTAGTTCATCCGAACCGTTACCTACAGAGATGTTGGCTGGGGTAATGGGGGCGTCTAAGGATTCGTTCGTGTATTGGGCGATCGCTTCTTTGAGTTGGGCATGACTGCCATCAGGATAGCGATTCGTCTCAATTAGCTGCTGATAAGTCCATGCCAATTTTTCTTTTAATTCTTTTGGCAAATCAAAAGGACATTCATTGGTATCCAGCCGATCGATTGGAATTGAACCAGTGACTGGACTTCCTGATGCGCCGCCTGGGTGGGGCATATAGGCGCGTAACTGAGATAAATCTGACCGGATGAACGAGAACATAAATTCCTGATCTAACAACTAAAAACTATTTTTGATCCACCAGCGCGATCGCCGTGACTTCTGGCGGACAAAATAGGCGTCCGGGCCAATAGGTTCCCAGCCCCCGATTCACATATAGCTGGTTTTTTTCTACCTGATGCCACCCCTGCGCCCATTCCCAACGCTCTACCACTTTATTGCATTCCTTCATAAAAGGCACCCAACGCTGCATCGGTTTGGGAATCAGGTGACGAAAGTTTTGCAGCAGTTGCGGCGCTGGACCATATCCAGGAATTACTACTTGACCGCCATGAGTATGACCCGACAGTTGCAAATCCACCCGCCATTCTTGCAAAATCTCGGCAGTATCTGGGTTGTGAGATAAGACGATTCGGGGTGTATCCCGATCGAGTTGATTCATCACTGGCGCTGGATTAAAGTCCCGCGACCAAAAATCAGCAAGTCCGACTAAGGGTAATTCTTTTCCCAATGGATAAGCAATTTCATTGCAGAGTACATGAATCCCAATGCTAGTCAGGGCGTCTTGCACCACTTGTTTTGAATGACGATAATAATTATCGTGGTTGCCCAGTACGGCATAGACACCAGCGCGACCTTGCAAGTGTTTTAGCCGTTGCACTAGGGCGTGAATGGGAGATGGGTCATCAGTCACGAAGTCGCCAGTCAACAAAACCAGGTCGGGTTCGAGTTGATTGCTGACTTCAATTGCCTCTGCGAGTAGTGTTTCGGATAATCGCTTGCCATCGTAGTGCAAATCAGACAGTTGCACTAGCTTTGTGCCTTGCAAAGATGCCGGTAAACCCGCGATCGCTACTGTTAAATTTTCTACGCTTAAAGATTCGGTTAATATCCAGTGCATTTTTTCAACTTTTGCTATCTGGCGATTCCAGGATAGCTCAGAGATGCTATTTGTTGCCTTGCCACCTGATTAAGGAGCGAAAGCAAAAGAATGGATTAAATCTTTTCAAGATTGCTTGACTAGGCTGGGTTATGGGCTTCTTGATTCGCTAGCGTCCTTGCAATAAATACAAAAGCGATCGCTAAATGGTTCTTTTTACAATAGTTCAGAACAAGGTCAGAACATTTATCTGTGAATTTACTGACTTTTTCGTAAAAAACAGACAAATAGTCAATGTAAATACGGTTTTATAATTAGTAAATGTATCCTATGTTTATTAGGAATAAATTTAAGTTTAGCCTATATTTAAACACAAAGGATAAATTGTATTATTTTGGTAATTTGTATAAATTTATCTAGCAAAGCTCAAAAGATTTTCTCTATTAAAAGTTAATCATTGGTCAGTTATTAATATTTGGAAGAGTCCGGTTTTTATGATTAAAAAGACGGAGTTTATCGAATTTCCACAATCCTACTCCAGAAAATCCGGTATTATTCTCACCCTCATTGGATGTGTTGTTTTACTGGGCTGGATATTAGATATTACAGCCCTTAAAAGCATTTTGCCAGGGCTGGTAAGCATGAAAGCCAACACAAGCATAGCCTTTATTCTGAGTGGATTGTCTTTGTGTTTGTGGCACGACGCGGAACACAGAAGACAAAAGGCAAAAGATAACCGGAGAAAGTCTTCGTTTGACCTTTCTCAAGTGTTGGCGATCATCGTCATTTTAATCGGTTTATTGACACTAATTGAGTATGGGTTTGGATGGAATCTAGGAATTGACGAACTGCTGTTTAAAGACCCAGCAGGCGCTGTTGGCACCTCTGCACCAGGGCGAATGTCTCCCAATAGTGCCCTGAGCTTTTTCATGCTTGGCTCTGCCCTTCTGCTGTTATCTAAAAGAGCGTACCGTCCGGCTCAATGCTTTAGCTTAGGCGGGTTTTTGATTGGTTTTCTGGGTCTTTTGGGCTATATCTACGGCATCACCTCGTTGTACGGCAAGAGTTACAACACAGGTGTGGCGTTGCACACAGCGATCGCATTCATCCTGCTTTCCATCGGCATCCTGTTTGCTTGTCCGGATCGAGGACTGATGACAGTTGTTACAAGCGACAAAGCAGGCGGATTGATGGTGCGGCGGATGTCGCCAGCCGCGATTGGCATTCCCTCAGTATTGGGCTGGTTCATTTTATGCGGCTACCAATCTCAGATTTATGACAGCGAACTTGGGCTGGCTCTTTTTGGCGTATTCAACGTAGTTATTTTTGCCTTTCTAATTTGGTGGAATGCCAGATTCCTGAATGCGGTTGACAGCCAGCGCCACCGAGCAGAAGCAGCACTGAAACAGGTGAATCAAGAGCTAGAAGATAGAGTTGAGGAGCGCACGATCGAGCTGAGTCAACTGAACGAGCAATTACACCAGCGAATTGCCGAACACCAGGAGACAGAGGAGGCGCTCCAAGTAAGCTATAACCTCTTGAATGCAGTCATTGAAGGAACAACTGATATCATTTTTATCAAGGATCTTCAGGGTCGCTACTTAATGATCAACTCCACTGGTGCCAACCTACTTTGCAAGTCTGTAGAGGAGATGATTGGAAAGGATGACTCCGAGGTATTTCCACCTGAGGTCGCCCCTCAACTTATGGAGACTGACCGCAGAATTATGGCTTCTGGGACAACTCAGACGTTGGAGGAAATTGTCTATATCAATAACATCGCGGTGACGTATCTCTCAACAAAAAATATCTATCGCGATCCCCAAGGAAACGTTATCGGTTTGATTGGGATGTCGCGAGACATTAGCGATCGCAAGGCGTTGGAAAAAGAATTAGCGCGGCGCGAGCAGCTTTTGAACTCATTTATTAGCGTTGCGCCGGTCGGACTCTGTATTCTTGACGACCAGATGCGGTATCTGCAAATCAACGAAGCGCTAGCACACTTCAATGGCTTGTCTGTAGAAGAACATTTAGGAAGATCCCTGGCTGAAGTCTTGCCCGACGCTGCACAAGCGATCGAATCGACATTACGCAAAGTACTGACGACAGGCGAAGCGATTCTCAACATGGAGACGTGCGGTGAATTACCTGGCAATCCAGGCGTCCTGATGCACTGGTTGACTTCTCAATTTCCCATACCTGGAGAAGATGGCAAGCCGATGGCTCTTGGTGCCACCGTGATGGATATTACCGCTCGCAAACAAGCTGAGGAAGCCCGTCAGGAGAAAGAAGTTCAGTTAAAAGAAAAAAATCAGCAGCTAGAATATACTCTCCAAGAACTCCAACGTACTCAAGGTCAATTAATTCAAAGCGAAAAAATGTCCAGTTTAGGACAATTGGTTGCAGGGATTGCTCACGAAATTAATAACCCAGTTAACTTTATCTTTGGGAATCTCACCCATGTCAGAGAATACACCCAAGATTTATTAAATCTATTGCGGCTCTATCATCAGCAATACCCGAACTCAACGCCAGAAATTCAGGAAGAGATAGAAGCGATTGACCTAGATTTTATGATGGAAGATTTTCCTAACCTGTTGTCATCAATGAAGGTGGGAGCAGATCGCATCCGGGAAATTGTTCTTAGCTTGCGGAATTTTTCGCGAATTGACGAAGCTGAAATGAAGGCGGTTGATATTCACGAAGGAATTGATAGTACCCTGATGATTCTGCATAACCGCCTGAAAGCAAAACCGGATCATCCCAACATTCAGATAATTAAGGAGTACGGGCACTTACCTAAAGTCGAGTGCTACGCAGGACAGCTCAATCAAGTGTTTATGAATCTGATCGCGAATGCCATTGATGCGTTGGATGAGTATAACAAACGGCGATCGCTTTCCGAAATGAAGGCAAATCCCAGCTGGATCAAAATTCGCACTGAGGTACCAGAGTGCGATCGCGTCGTTATCAAAATTGCGGATAATGGCTCTGGAATGACAGAGGCGGTGAGACAACAGCTATTTAATCCCTTCTTTACTACCAAAGCCATTGGCAAAGGCACTGGACTAGGTTTGGCAATTAGCTACCAGATTATTGTAGAAAAGCACAATGGTAAATTGCAATGTCTCTCAGCACCAGGTCGGGGAGCAGAGTTTATTATTGAGATTCCACTTCGGCAGATGGTTTAGGCACATCTAAACTTCAGAAAAAGCAGGAGCGATCGCGCTCTGGACTGGAGAAAATGAGGAAGCGATCGCCTTGGCGTTAGCCTACTACTCTAAGCGCCAGACTTTCTGGAGAACGCCGATAAGCTTTTTCTGCCGCGCCTCAATGACTTCGGGTGTCCATTCCTGTTCCATTAGCACTTGAGTTGTTAGCGCAAAAGGAGAAACACCTTTTTTAGTGGTGAAATACTTTTGCTTTTTCACATCAAAGTCATAGTTTTGCGCTTCACTGTTTTTATAACAAGAGAGTAAAGCCAGATTTCCTAAACGATGCACATATTTTTCGCGTTCTTCCAAGCTTGTAAAGGACTTCACCCACAGACTATCATGGGCAGGATTTTGCGGTAATATATGCTCGACAGTAATGGTGGGAAAGTTGTATGAGGCTTCACCTTCTGACAGAGCCGCATCTAGACGCAGCAATACAAATAAACGAATTTTTTGAGTCTGGTAGAGGTCGCCATCCAACATTTTGAGAATATCATTCTTTTCTTCTGATGTAATTTGGAGTGGTGAATCGGGTGTATATAAATCTTCCTCATGCTCAATGGCAGTTAGCAAGCGACGATAGCGTTCAATCCGTTCGTTAATATTTGCCCGTTTAATCATCAAACCCGCCGCAAGACGTTCTAATTCAGTAAAGAATTTCACCAATCGCTCAGGATGGCTGTAGTTACGAGAGAGATAGAGAATAGCTGGAGGTATCCAGTCAGAATTATCAATATCATTTAACTGCTTAAACAGTTTATTTACTTTTTCGGCGTGTTTATCGCTTAGATAGCTTGTCTTCTTAATTTGGTAGAAGGCATCAGATAAAGGACATAAAGTTGTCTTGATAAACTCCTGAGAATTATTCCAAGGTTTAATATGTTCGCGGTATTCCTTGAGGATGCTACCAGTGAGTTTTGCCTTACGATTAATCATGCGAATGTATGAAAAAAGGTCTTCAAACGTCTCCCGACCTAGTTTCTCTTGGATATCTTCCCATTTGCAAGTGTATGCTTCCTTTTGAGCATCAGGAATTTGCCCGATAATCTCAGCTTTTAAAATATCAGGAAGTGACAGGTCTAGACCCCGACCGTTCAGCACAGAAAATATCCGATATGCAGATTCTAAGTCTGGTGTTGAAACTACTACCAGAAAACATCTTGTAATAATGAATTGCACGAGCCGAACCCGCTGAGATTCGGAAAGTTTCTCTAACTTTTTCAGGAATAACAGCGCGTTTTCTTTAATATTTTTACGACTATCTGAAAGCGCAGTAGAGGATTCCAGCTTGCTAATACCGCCTTCATCCTGAATGTATTCCTTGAAGAAATCTGCATCTCGCTTAGCCAAGGTCAGATGATAACGGTTATGGGTGCCAAGGATCGGGTTGCCTTCTTCGTAGAGCAACTTAGTTAAGGCATTGGCATACTGGGGCTGTACTAACGTCCGCAGAGCTGAAAGTAGTATAGTGAGCGTTGACAGACGTTGTTGACCATCAACAACTTGAGCGTCTGGTTTATCTGCCTTTATTAGTACAATGCTGCCCAGGAAGTAGGGATTTATATCATCAATTGGCTCGTTACCGTCACCCAAGGATACAATTAGGTCTTGAAGCAATTCTCCAGCTTGCTCAGTAGTCCAGGCATAGGGACGCTGGTACAGGGGAATGGTGAAGACAAAATCATTGCTAAATACTTTCTGAATAGGATATTCAGTAGCTTGAATTTTGACGGTACTCATGGGTAGCTCCTTAAGCGACTATGTGGGCAAAAGCTTCGCTAAGGTTAGTGTTCCCTGCCGTCGCTACTAAATTGAAATGTTGCCGGATTCTCTGAGTTTTTTGATGGCTTAGCTGATTTAGGAATGAAGGGTGTTAATTTTGGAGATCGTGCCAATAAAGCAGGCACGATCGCTTGGGATAGATCCAGAAAGCTAGAAGCGCCGCTACGCGATCGCAACCAGTTGTTGAATCATCACCGCCAGCGCCGCCAAACCTAAGAGCGTCATTAATCCCGCAGGCATAAATTTGCGAGTTTTAAACAACCGGATGGCAAAGACAATGATGAGAACAGCGGTGACAACAGTTGCTAAAATCAGCCCCCACGCTTGTCCCTGCAATAACATCACGCCGCCGAGAATGAGTAATAAGCCGCTGATACTGCCAGAAATCAACGACGCTTTGCTTTGAGCTTGAGAGTAGCCCATGATGCCGCCGACAATGGCTAAAATTCCGTAAGCGATCGCGGCGATAGTACCCGGATTCATCTAGTTAAAACCTCATTGCTTGAATAGAACTTATTTCTAGCGTCGGGAGACAATTTACCATAGCTGAGATACACCACTCAGTTGATTAATGGATACTCAAGCGATCGCTTCAATCGAATTTCTGCAACGTCAAGCTGCTTCTCTGTTACTTTATCAATCCGTCCTCCGTGGGGAAGTCGGCACGGCTTTCCTGAATCTGCTACAAGCCTTAAGCAGCAGCAACACCAATGGACTGGCTTGCCTGCAAGCTTACGGCACTTGGTTTCAAGCTTTAGCCGCCAGAAATCAAGGTTGGCAAGACTACCTAATTACCCAAATTCTTAGAACGGACAATCCTTTTAGCAAGCAAGTCCAGCAATCGTCTTTACTTCCTCCGGCGCTGGTAGCTGCTGCCCAGCACGATTTACAAGCCTTGCAGAGCCTCTACAATTGCAGTAGCGACCAGTTGAGCCGGTGGGTGCAAGCCGCAGCCAAGTTACTCGCGGCACCAGTCGCCTGGAACCAGCAGCAGGATAGGGTAGGTGCAATTCACGAATTGCCTATTTGGGAGAAATTCCAAATGTCAGAAAATTGGGTAGATGTGCTGGAATCTTTAGCCGCTCATTATCAGCAATACGGAACGGGGCTGTTTGCTTCTTATCGGGCGTTACGCTGGCAATCTGGGCAGTTAATCGGCATTTCCTATGCCGATCCCGTGCAGCTTCCAGAATTAGTCGGCTACGAGTCTCAGAAAGACTCTTTGCTGAAGAATACAAAATTTTTACTCGCCGGTCATCCAGCTTTACACGTTTTGCTCTACGGCAGTCGGGGGAGTGGCAAATCTTCTTTGGTGAAGGGGTTGTTAAATGAGCGTGATACGGGCAACCTCCGCCTCGTCGAAGTTGCCAAATCTGAGTTGAAAGATTTACCAACCATTGTCGAGCAGTTGCGGGGGGTTCCTCAGAAGTTCATCATTTTTGTTGACGATCTCTCCTTTGAGGAGGATGACGACGCTTTCAAAGCTCTTAAAGTGGTGCTTGAGGGCAATTTAACTGCACGTCCTCAAAATGTGGTGGTTTATGCGACTTCCAATCGACGTCACCTGATTCGAGAATTTTTTAGCGATCGCCCTCGTCCCAAGGACAATGAAGAAATTCACGCCTGGGATACGGTTCAAGAAAAGCTGTCGTTTAGCGATCGCTTTGGTCTGACTTTAACCTTTGAACCCGCCGATCAGAACACCTACCTAAGCATTGTTCGCCATCTCGCAACCCAAGCCGACATTTCCCTCAGCCAGGAAGATTTAGAGTATCGTGCCTTACAGTGGGCAACTCGCCACAACGGGCGTTCTGGACGTACAGCACGGCAATTCATTGACTTTCTCAGGGCAGATTTAGCTGTTACTGGTTCAGAATCTCGTAGATTAAACACATAATTAGAATTCTGTTCGTATGAATTAGAACTTGGGAAATGCTGACTTTATCTCACAAAAAATGATATGCGATCGGTTAAGGTAAGCAATCGGATTTTACTAGGTTTAATTGCCTTCGGTGTGAGCTTTTTCCTGAGCCTTATTGCTAACCGAGATTTCCCGAAAGCCTTGGTTACAGGTTTAATTACTCTACCTGCTACTTATGCAGGAGCTATTGTTGTACAAATTAAACAAAGAAAGCAGAAGTTTTTTCTACAAAATGAAATTCAAGCGATTTACGATGAAAGACAAAACTTAGAAGATGATCTCTATTATTTGGAGTCAAACCTAAACCAATTGCACGGACAAATAGCAGAAAGCTATAACCGAAGAGAGGTCATTAATCGGGAAGTGTCCACTTTAGGAGCTTATAGATACCAACTAGAAGAACAAGGGTTTATTCTCCAAACTCAACTTGAGGTTCTGGAAAGGCAAAAAGCAGAACTCAATGAATCTTTGTTGGCTGCAACATCGGAAAAACAGAAGACAGAAACTAGCTTAAATTCCCTGAAAACGGAATTCAAAAAACTGCAAGATCAAGTTGCAGATAATCAGAATCAGAAAACAATTCTTGAGCAAGAAATTACTAACCTTAAAAAACAAAAACGCCCTTTACAATCAGAAGTAGATAATCTACAAGCTCAGCTTCAGACGCTGGAAGCACAGAGAGCAGCGTTGAATCAATCTCTGGTGTCTTTGAAGGTAGAATTAGGTCAATTGCAAGGGCAAGTATCCTCTTTAAAGTTGGAATACGAGCAGTTAAAGAGTGGTAACTTAAACTTCCAAAAACCTCAAAAAGGACAATTCCAGGCAATCCCTTTTTTAGAAATACAAAGAAAACAATCAGTAGAAAACTTATCGGCGGAATGGACTGCTCTAAAAACAAAACTTACGAATGATGATATTCAGATAATCAAAGCCATAGTAGAGCAAAACAATCCAGGTGCAACTCTCAAGAAAATCGCTGAGACAAATATAACTATGCCTCAACTATTGATAGATGCAATAAACGAACGTGCTATAGATACCATTGGCGATTTTATCATTGAACCAGGTTCGGCATCGATTCCGCCTGCGATCGCAGAAGAACACTTGACAAAAGTGAAGAAGATGCTCGAAACTTAGTTTTATAAAACTAACAATTTATCAAAATTTATTATAAAAACCTAAGTAAACCGAATCAAAAACCTCACCTCATTCCTCGTAGGTGAGACGAAATGAGAAACATCACAGCTTTGTCCGCCTATATAGCAACAAATAAATAATTTTAAATCATGACGAAAATCAAAATTACCAAAAGAATATCGAATGCTTTAATCAGTTCTCTTGGTGCAGGTGTTGTTCCTAGAATCGGTCTGGAACATATTGCTGTCGGACGCGAAAAAGAAGTCAAAGCTATTTTACAGGATTTCGATAATATTAGCGAAGGCGGTGCCGGGTTTCGCTTCGTTGTAGGACGCTATGGTTCCGGTAAAAGCTTTATGCTACAACTGATTCGCAACCACGCGATGGAAAGAGGTTTCGTAGTAGCTGATGCTGATTTATCTCCCGAACGGCGACTCGCAGGAACTGACGGAAAAGGGGTTGCAACTTATCGAGAATTAATGCAGAATCTTTCCACCAAAATTCGCCCAGAAGGTGGCGCTTTCACACCCATTTTGGAAGGATGGATTAATAATATTCAAAACCAAGTTGCACAAGAAAGCGGGATGCGACCCAACGACACTGGGTTTGACGATAAAGTAGAAGAGAAAATTCGGGAAGTCGTTAAGGATATAGAAGGTTTAGTTCACGGGTTTGACTTTGCGAATGTCATCATCGCTTATTGGCGCGGCTATCGTTCGGAGGATGATGATAAAAAGGAAGCAGCGCTACGTTGGCTTCGAGGGGAATTTGGGACGAAGACTGAGGCAAAAACTGGGCTAGGAGTGCGTGTCATCATTGATGATGAAACTTGGTATGACTACATCAAGCTAGTTGCAAAGTTTGTTTCAGATATTGGCTACAAAGGGCTTTTAATTTTGGTGGATGAAGCCGTTCATTTGTACAAAATTACTCATACCGCTTCTCGTCAAAAAAACTACGATAAGCTATTGGCAATGTTCAACGATACGATGCAGGGGAAAGCAGAAAATCTTGGCATTTTTATCGGAGGAACGCCCGAATTTGTGGAGGACAAACGCCGGGGGTTGTACAGTGATGAAGCATTGCGATCGCGCTTAAGCAGCCGTGTCAAAGGAGGTCATCAGGATACCTCAGCACCCGTCATCCAGCTAGAAATATTAACCCAGCAAAATATATCCGAGCTTTTGCACCGATTGGTGGATATTCATGCTACCCATTACAACTATAATAAAACTCTGAAACCGAGTGACTTGCAAGAGTTTATGCAAGAAGTTGTCAATCGCTTAGGTGCAGACAAATTCTTGACACCCCGTGAAGTTGTCCGCGATTTTATCAGTATTTTGAATATCCTTCAACAAAACCCCAACATCTCTTTCAGAGAACTCATTCATGGTTCCAATTTTAAACCGACTTCTCCCGGCAAAAACCCAGAGGTAGATGGGAATACTGAATTTGCAGAATTTACCCTATGAGCGAACAGGCTTTTGCTAAATTAGCGCCTTTTATTCAAGAATACATTTACACCCAAGATTGGACTGAATTAAGAGACGTTCAAGTTGAAGCCTGTAAGGTTATTTTTGACACGGATGCTCACTTGTTAATCGCCGCCGGAACCGCATCCGGGAAAACAGAAGCAGCTTTTCTTCCCGTTCTAACTTTATTACATCAAAAACCATCTACAACGATTGGGGCACTTTATATTAGCCCAATAAAAGCGTTAATTAACGACCAATTTGAGCGTTTAAATGACCTTTTAAAAGAAGCGGATATTCCAGTTTGGCACTGGCACGGTGATGTTTCTCAGGCTCGGAAGAAACAACTACTAAAAGATCCCAAAGGGATTTTGCAAATAACGCCAGAATCTTTAGAAAGTCTCTTAATTAATAAAAATACTCAACTATTTCGCTTGTTTGGAGATTTACGTTTTGTCATTATTGATGAAATCCATGCTTTTATGGGTTCCGAACGAGGTTGCCAAATTCTCTGCCAGTTGGCACGCCTTTCAAAATTTGTAAAAAATCCCACCCGTCGGATTGGTTTATCGGCTACCCTTGGCGATTACTCACTCGCTGAAGACTGGCTGCGACTGGGAACCGAAACGCCAGTCATTACTCCGGATATCGAGGGAGGAAAACGAAAGATCAATCTGGCTTTAGAGCATTTTTTTGTTTCTCCCGTTGAAACAGATGAGACTGATAGTTTAGTTGTTACTCCTTACTACAGGCATATCTTTGATATCACTAAATCTCGAAAAAGCTTGATCTTTGCTAACAATCGCTCAGATACAGAATCAGTGATTGCCAGCCTACGTGAAATAGCCGAAGCTGAAGGATTACCAGATATTTATCACGTCCATCATGGCAGTATTTCTACCTCCTTAAGGGAAGCGGCTGAGGATGCGATGCGCGATACCAAAGTTCCATCGGTTACTGCTGCAACTATCACGCTTGAATTAGGAATCGATCTCGGTCAATTAGAGCGAGTCATTCAATTAAACGCGCCTTTATCTGTATCCAGTTTCTTGCAGAGATTGGGACGTTCGGGAAGGCGAGGAAGTGCGGCAGATATGCGGTTTGTTTGCGCAGAGGAAGAACTATCAACAGAGGAATCGCTTCCTAATCAAATTCCTTGGCAACTGTTGCAAGCTATCGCGATTATCCAACTTTATTTAGAAGAACGCTGGATTGAGCCAATCAAGCCGGTTAAATATCCTTTTAGCCTTTTATATCACCAAACAATGAGTATTTTAGCAGCGCTGGAGGAACTCTCTCCCGCAGCTTTAGCTCAGCAAGTTTTAGCCTTACCACCCTTTGCAGCTATATCTAAAGATGATTTTAGGCAATTGCTCCGAAACTTGATAGGAATTGACCACATTCAGCAGACTGAGGGAGACAAATTAATTATCGGATTAGCTGGGGAGAAAATTGTAAAAAATTTTCATTTTTACGCCGTTTTTTCCGACACGGTTGAGTATGCTGTTAGGGATGAATCGATGGAAATTGGCAGTATCCTGATGCCTCCACCTGTTGGCAATTGCTTTGCCTTGGCAGGGAGAACCTGGGAAGTTTTGGATAGCGATGTTAAAACAAAAACGGTTTTTGTCAAGCAAGCGCAAGGTCAAGCTAAAATTTCTTGGCATGGTGGCAGTAGCAATATTCATACAAAAGTTCTTGAACGGATGCGAAAGGTTCTTTTTGAAGATATGCAGTATAGCTATTTGCAAAGTAATGCTAAAAAGCGCCTGAATGAAGCTCGTCAATTAGCTCGATTTGGGGAATTTGAAAGAAATAATATTGTTTCATTAGGAAGCAAAACTTGCTGCATATTTCCTTGGATGGGTACTGTCGCTTACCGCACCTTGGAAAGGTTTCTAAATTTCTTTGGTAGAGAGTCTCTGGATATCAAGAAGATTGGGGGTCAAGCTCCATACTTTATGACCGTTAAACTTGGAAAGGATGGGGTTGAAGAGCTTGGCTCGGAAATCCTGGCGTTTGGCAATAAAAGGATTACGGCGTTAGATTTAGTTGCTGTTGAAGAACCTTTAAAAATGCAAAAGTATGATGAGTTTATTCCTAGCAAGCTGCTTCGTAAAGCTTTTGCTTTCGATTGTCTAGATATTGGAGAGCTGAAGAAAATTATTAGTGGTTGGTAGATGAGAGAATAGAAAGGCTAGAAGAAGCGTAAAACAAAGTTTAAGGCGAAGCGATCGCATCTATCTATAAATGTCATTTACTTATACCCGAACGATTCGTTTTCAGGATACCGACGCCGCCGGTGTTGTCTACTTTGCTAATGTCTTGGCAATGTGTCACGAAGCTTATGAAGAATCCCTAGCGGCTTTGGATATCAATCTCAAGTTGTTTTTCAGCAACCCGAATGTTGCGATTCCTATTGTTCATGCCAGCGTTGATTTTTTCAGTCCGATGTATTGTGGTGACAAAGTAGTTATTCAGTTAATTCCTCAACATCTTTCATCTGAAAAATTTGAAGTTAATTACCAATTTATTGCAGAGAATCGGGTAGTCGCACAAGCAATTACTCGACACGTTTGCATCGATGCAGCTACTAGAAGTAGAAAAGAAATTCCAACGGAGATGATTCGATGGCTTCAGCAATTGAAGGAAGAAGAGGAATAAACCGCATTAGCGTTCGCGTAGCGGCGCGGATGTGCGAGAGGGATGCGCGAGTAGACGCAAAGGATGCGAAGAGAGAGTTTATAGAGTGCGTTACACTTCGTTATACTGCCACTCAAATACCCTAGTATAAGCAATTCTTTGTAGCTGTTCGCGGTTCACTTTTCCCTGAGTGTTTCTTGGTAATGTTTCTACTGGCACCCAGTATTTAGGGCGTTTAAATTTGCTCAATTTATCTTCAATTTCTATTTGTAGAGTATAAGTAGAAATGTCTGATTTACTGGGAACATAAACGGCTGTTACAATTTGCCCCCAGTGAGAGTCGGGTAAACCAATTACACAGACATCAGCAACTAAACCTGTAGCTTGAATTGCAGCTTCTACTTCAGAGGGGAAGACGTTTTCGCCACCTGTGATAATTTTGTTACTGCTACGACCGATAATATTTAAATTACCCTGTTCGTCAATAAAGCCTAAATCATC
Organism: Trichocoleus sp. ST-U1; assembly: GCF_039961835.1. Lineage (NCBI taxonomy): Bacteria > Bacillati > Cyanobacteriota > Cyanophyceae > Leptolyngbyales > Trichocoleusaceae > Trichocoleus > Trichocoleus sp. ST-U1. The sequence goes on along the minus strand of NZ_JAMPJZ010000067.1, from coordinate 3,036 downwards.
TACTTGGAAATGTTGTTGATTAAGAAATTTTTCTGGATAGTAACCAAGTGTCAAAGAACCAGATTTAATGGTAACAGTTCCTACTTGATTAATTTCTAATATCTCGCTGCTAGAACTACAAATTGTCACTTTGGCATGGGGAAGAATCTGACCGCAATTGTTAGTACCGTTGAGAAAATATTCTGGTTTGAGGGTGGCAATTTGCGAGGCGGTTTCTGTCATGCCATAAGTGGGTGCTAAGCGGATGCTGTGGCGTCTCGCCTCCTCCAGAAGTTTTATCCACGCAGGGGCACCTCCCAAAAGCACTGTCTGAAAGCGGGATAACCAGGCGGTTAAATCTGGATTGTGGAGGAGACGTTGTAGTTGAGTAGGTACTAATGATAGAAAAAATTCAGATGGATCGATCTCGCACTTTTCACTAGATTCTAATTCTTTAAATGGCACAATTGCTAATCTTCCCCCAGAGGTGAAGGAACGCATAAATTGCATCAAACCGCTGACATGATACAGGGGCAATACACAAAAAGAATTTACTGGATTTATTTGAAAATACTGTCTAAAACCTTGTACGGATGCCATTAAGGTTTTCCAGGTGTGGATGGCAAATCGAATCTGCCCTGATGAACCTCCGGTGGGAATCATAATCCAGTTGTTGCTAGTTGCAGAGACGCGATTTTTGTCTCTACAAGATGGGGAGGTTAAAGGATAAGGGCAATCTCCCCAAATTAGGTCTGGTTGGACTAAATCAAAAACTTGTTGCCATTCGTGTTTAACCCAGTTGGGATTACAAAGAAAAACTGGGCAACCAGCGGCACAGGAAGCGATGAAGCTAGCAATAAATTGGATTGGTTCTCGCTCTGCTAGTAATATTTTTGGTTTATTTTCCGAGTTCGCAAGCGGGGTTAATTGATTAAATAATTGCTCGGCAATATAAATAAAGTTGCGACTGTCGTAACCAATCAGCCAATCATCAATAGCACGTTTTTTAAGATAGTCTAGCGGCGATTCCATAGGTTCTTAAATCAGATTTCTTCATCTTCGTCAAACCAGTGGTTAATACCAAAACCAACGGCTCGATTGTGACGGGATAATTCTGCTGCTAGCTTTAATGCTGCCTGCCTACCAATCGCGGTTTCAAAGACGGAGGAGAAGACGGCATCAATTTCATGTTGTTGGCAAAATTGGCGCAAACGGGATGGGGAACCGGCGATGCACGGTTTAATCACAAAAATTCCCCGCCAACCGTCACGGTACGCAGCTTCCATCTGGTCAATTGTAGCCACTGATTCATCTAAGGCGATCGCAGTGGCGTAGCACATACTTAATTCCGCCATCCCCTGAAACTGAGTTACAGGAAGCGGTTGTTCAAGAAATTCAATTTCTACAGGCAATTCCTCCGCCTTAACATTGTCGAAAGTCCACAGCCACAGGTTTGCTTGCTCGTAACTGAGTCCCCCATTGGCATCCAGGCGCAGTTTTACCCCTTCTGGCAGTGTTTGGGTAAGTCGTTGGAAAATTTTTAGTTCATCTGCAATTGGGTAAACGCCGATTTTCCATTTGAAGGTGCGATATCCTTGGTTCCAAAGTGTCTGCCATTGATTTAAAGCGGCCTCGCCAGCGGGGAGTAAGCCGCTGTACGCATATTCTCTTGTGAGGCTTTCGCTGAACCTCTCCCCCAACCCCTCTCGATCCCCCCTTTCCCCCCTTTTTAAGGTGGGTTGGAGAGAGGCTTTCAATTCCCCCCCGTCCCCAGCAGGGAAGGGGGGCTGGGGGGTTAGGTTTGCCTTATCCTGAAAATGAGAGATATCTTCCCAAGCGGACTCGAAGCCAAATTGACAGGCGGGAAGGGCAGATGGGATGGAGAAAATCGTCTCAGTAGTAATTTCCTGCGGCTGCTGACGACAAAATGACAGCGCTTGCTCTAAGGTTTCGGAACCAAACCAGCTCAGGGGGGCAATTTCACCCCAGCCGACTTGCCCGTTCTCATTAGTGAGGCGGAGGATGATGCCTTCTCGAATGTCCCAGATGCCGTGACTGGTTTGCAAGGGACGCACAAACCTCCGCCGGTAAGGACGAAACTCAAACCGATATTGCATCAGCTATAACGGCAGTACAAACCCCAATCCCAACAGCAGTCCACTCCAAAAATGTAGGGATACTGCGATGAATTTGCTGTTACTGACCTTCTCCGGTTGATCGTGATACTGGTGGACGTGGCGGCATAATTTGATGGCGAAGGGCAAACTTGCAAAGGTTAGCAACGTCCAAACGGGAAAAATTTGCAAAACGACAAACAACCCAGTCAGCGCATAAATACTGCCGCTAAACCAGGACAATAATTGCGATCCTCTCTGAGTGCCTAGGCGGACGATGGGCGATCGCTTCCCGGCTGCCAAATCGTCCGCAACCTGGTGAAAATGGGAGCAAAACAAAATTAAACTCGTGGCAATCCCTACAATAATAGACACTGCAAGGCTGGTCATCGACCATGTGCCGGTTTGACTATAATAAGCCGCCGCCACTGCTAGGGGACCAAAGCAAATAAAGCAGATAATTTCCCCCAAACCCTGGTAGCCTAAGCGAAAGGGAGGTCCCTGATAGCTGTAGCCCAACGCACAGCTCAGGAGTACCAATCCGATGACTGTGAGGTCTTGTTGCCACCATGCGATCGCTAAGATTCCCAGTACACCCAGCCCTAAAAACAGATTTGCTAGCCAAAAAATTAATGATTTGTTACCTGTCAAATTCACCAAGGAGTGGGCTTTGTTCTTATCAATACCCGTCTCCGAATCAAACACATCATTGCTGAGATTCAGCCATGCAATAATCAAAATTGCTGACATTAAAAATGTAGAAAATATTGCTCCCTGAAGCACTTGAGTGTCAGCAAAAGCAACAGATGTTCCCACCCAAATTGGAATAATAGCAACGCTGTACATGGGCGGCTTAATCGCTGCCATCCAAAGACCGGGGTCGCTGATGTTTGCCCCTCCACTGGTGGGATGATTAATCAATTTTGTATTCATTAGTCTCAAT
>NZ_JAMPJZ010000066.1:0-31491 GCF_039961835.1 Trichocoleus sp. ST-U1 | reverse complement strand
CAGCTTTGTGAATGGCGAATGGCAATTGACAATTAGCTATTCGCCATTCACGAATGACCAATAACCACTGACTACTGACTACTGACTGCTAAGGGTAAATAACCTTCAACCAGGCAATCTGAGCCGACAGCTCGCCAACGGACGCGCTCTAGAGTGAGTGCATCTGTCATGCTTGCAAACCCCAAATCCCCAACGGGAGAAGGAGCCAACCTGCCGCCGACAATTTTGGGAGCAATGAAGGCCAGAATTTTTTGCACTGTCCCTTCTGCGATCGCACTTGCTGCTAACGTGCCGCCACATTCCCACAGCACGCCCGATAATCCACGCTCATATAAGTACGCCATTGCCTTCGTCGGTGTCAGTGGAGTCAGCTCGACTACCATCACACCCTTTTTCAGCAGATGCTGCTGAAAATCCGGATTAGCTCCCACCTCTGTTAACACTAAAGTGGATGCCTCCGCCGTCTCCCACACATGAGCCTCCACGGGCAAATCCAGCGTGCGACTCATGACTACGCGCAAAGGATTGTGTGCCTCTGTCTGATGGCTGGTCAAGTGGGGATTATCCAGACGCACCGTATTGCCGCCCACAATCACCGCATCACACGCCACCCGCATTCGATGTACCTCATTGCGGGCATCAGGGCTGGTGATCCAGGCGCTGTGTCCGGTCGTTGTGGCAATTTTGCCATCCAAAGTCATGGCGTATTTTAAAATGCCGAACGGACGCCGGTAGAGAATCCGATGAATAAAAGCCTCATTCATCTGCCGACAGGCGTCTTCCTCCACGCCCACCACAACTTCTATCCCCGCCGCTCGTAACCGCTCAATCCCGCCTCCCGACACGCGCGGATCGGGGTCTACCATGCCCACCACCACCTTGCTCACCCCTGCGGCTACCAACGCTTCCGAACAGGGAGGCGTCCGTCCGTAGTGGTTACAAGGTTCCAGATTGACATAAATTGTGGCTCCTTTGGCTCGTTCACCGGCGTCTCGCAGCGCAAAGACTTCTGCATGGGGATGACCGGCACCGGGATGAAACCCTTCCCCCACAATCTGCCCATCCTGGACAATGACAGAACCCACTAGGGGATTGGGCGCGGTTTGTCCTAAGGCGCGACGGGCTAGTTCTATACACCGCTGCATCATCGCGCGGTCGAAGGAGGTAAAAGGGGACTCCTGTTGGGGTGCATCCGATTGGGTGTTTGCGGAAAAGTTGTCCATGAGTTTGCTGCTGTCCTGGCTACACCTGAGTGTAATAGCCAGCCTACTTTAGCAGGAGCAGGCTTAGGGAGGGATGCTAGGTGGATTATCCCTGCAAAAAAAAGAGGATCGCGTGTTTACCTGTGAAGAGCGGAATATTGGGAGATCGTATGAGCCGATAAGCACCGTTTCATGGTGCTTCACTTTGAAGAATTCATCTGTCGGGGAACCAATCACTAAGTTTGCGATTACCCGCCTTCAAAAGTTATATTGATCTTCACCCCGATTTTCACCCCTATAGTTAGGCGATCGCTACATATCCCTATAAATAGGTCTAATATATTTTGATGGCTAAATCCCATGACAACTTATGTTGCACCTGTTAATGTAAATAAACGTATCAAAAAGTTCGGATTCGTAACGTCCTATGAACTGCTGCCCCGCCGCCTCAGATTTGCAACCACCTCAGCCCTACCGGGGTCAAGCCGCTGCCCCTCATTTACAAAAACTGACCGTGTTTTGCGACTTTGACGGCCCACTTGTGGACGTTTCCCACCGCTATTACAGTACCTATCAGCTAGGACTCGCTGATACTCAGGAGATATATCAGGAGCAAGGAGAAATCCTGCATCTTCAGGTATTGACTAAAGAGCAGTTCTGGCAGATGAAGCAAGATCGTGTCCCAGATGTGGAAATTGCGATGCGATCGGGCTTACAGGGTGAGCAAATTAATGTATTTTTGCAGCGTGTCGTCAGCATCGTCAATCAACCAGCGCTGTTACAGAAAGACAAAATGCAGCCAGGAGTGAACTGGGCGCTTGCATTGCTACATTCTCAGGGCATCAAGCTGGTGTTAGTGACATTACGATGTCAATCCCAAGCTCTGCAAATCTTGCAGAATCACGGTTTGGCTCGTTTGTTTAGTGGCATTTACGGGACTCAAGACAGCCATGCCGCCTATCAAAACTACGCTGAAGTGAAAACGCAACTTCTCACCACAGCGATCGCAGAACATTGTTCGCCTTGGCAAACTGCCGATGATTGTTGGATGGTCGGGGATACGGAAGCAGACATTTTAGCAGGACAAGCGCTTTCGATTCCCACCATCGCGCTGACTTGTGGCATTCGTAGCCCCCAAAGGTTGCGACAGTTCCAACCAACCCGCATTCATAGCGATTTACTTTCTGTTGCTCATTACCTGCTGGGAGTGAGTCATCACTCATTGGTCAATCGTCAATAGTCCTCACTCAATACTCAGAAGACTGAGTATTGACGATTGGCTAGAAACTACTTAGAAGACTGCCCTAACAGGTTTATCTGCTGCCACCAGCGATTTAGAGGATAGTAAACAACGGGTGCCCAAAGGCTGCTCAGGATGGCACTGGAGAGGGCAATGCGCTGGTGATATGTCCAAATTGCTCCCAGATCGCGATCGCCCTGGAGCGTGAACTGAAGGGCACTCACCGTCTCCCCCACAACCGCCATCCCAAAAACAATTAACGCCACCGAAATAAAATCTTCCTCAATATACCGCTGCTTTTGAATCCGAGAGGTCAACATTCCTACCAATGCTAAGCTAAGGGCATGACTGGGATCGGGAGATGTCATCCCATCTTGGATCAGTCCCAACACTAACCCAGCGATCGCACCCTGCAACACCGATCGCTTCAAACTCCAGGCAACCACCCAAATTAACAACCAGTTGGGGCCAATTCCCAACAATTCCATTCCCGGTAGGCGCAGTGGCAAGACCAATAAGCACAACAGGACAGAACCAATGGTTACTGCCCAGTTAAGCATTTGACGAGGCCAAGGTGACAAGTCAGATACATTGATCATGGGTCATGGGTCATGGGTCATGGGTCATGGGTCATCTGTGATTAGTCCTTAGTCCATCGTCTGTGGTTAATGACTAATCACTATTTACTATTGCTATTTCCTAATGACAGCTAACCGCTCATTCCTCATTTCGGGTACACAACCACCCATTCCAAGGAACTCATCGGTGCTGTCAACTCAATCACAGCTTCAGGAGCTGGAGTTTTGTCCAAATTTACAGATTCTATTCGCCCTATCGGCAACCCTGACGGAAAAAGTTTACTGACAGATGATGTTGCCACGACATCGCCCCGACGGACATCAGGAACTTTATCAAAAAACTGCATCACTGCTCGGTTAGAACCTTGTCCTCGAAGATAGCCCATATAACGGCTGCGGCTAATCGCAACCCCTACCCGGCTGCTGGGATCGCTGACCAGTAAGACCCGGCTGCTATGGGGAGTCACGTTGGTTACGCGACCGACCAAGCCACCCGTACCCATCACGATGAAATCTGCTTTAATACCGTCTTGACTTCCTCGACCGAGGGTTATCTGTTGCCACCAATGATCGGCGCTACGTCCCACAATCGGAGCGACTATCCCTAGCTGTTTTTTCTGTTTAACATAGCCCAACAGCTCTTGTAACTTCTGATTTTGGCTTTCGAGTTCAACTAACCGCTCCTGTAATTCCAGAACGCGGGCATTCTCGATGCGCTCTTGTGACGTGGGTTCCCCTTGAAAAGGACGGGTGAGCAACTGGTAAGTCTCATAAAGAGCAGCTCCCTGAGTCTCCCGGATCGCCCAGGCACTTCCAATCGTTAGCCCAGCCAATATAACTTGTATTCCGTGCCGAACCCACCAGCGACGCAGTGTAAACATTTAGGTATCAGGGATTCGTCTTGAGTCCTTTAGTTTTTAGTCTTTGTCCCTAGTCCCTAGCCTTAGCCTTTAGTTCATCGTCTACTGCCGATGACTAATGACTAATGACTAACGACTAATGACTGCTACATCTGGCGCGATCGCCCGCTGAACACCCGCTCTAGCTGTTTGAAATTCTCCAACACCCGCCCGGTTCCCAGCACCACGCACGAGAGCGGATCTGCCGCTACGTGGGTGACAATGCCAGTTTCGTGGCTGATGAGCGTGTCCAGCCCCTTTAACAAAGCACCGCCGCCAGCCAGCATGATGCCCCGGTCGATAATATCGGCTGCGAGTTCGGGAGGCGTGCGCTCTAAGGTTCGCTTCACCGCATCCACAATTACTGAAAGCGGTTCAGACATACTTTCCCGAATTTCCGGTCCCTTGATGGTGACAGTGCGCGGCAAGCCAGAGAGCAGGTGCAAGCCTCGCACTTCCATGATGGCTTCTTCATCAAAACTGGTGGGGTAGGCAGAACCAATCTGAATCTTGATTTCTTCAGACGTGCGTTCCCCAATCACCAAGTTATGGACTTTTTTCATGTACTGCATGATGGCTTCCGAAAGCTCATCCCCAGCCACGCGCACCGATTCACTTAAAACCGTTCCTTGTAAAGAAAGCACGGCAACTTCTGTGGTGCCGCCACCAATATCAATGATCATGTTGCCCGTAGGCTCAGCCACTGGTAGTCCAGCGCCAATGGCAGCAGCGACCGGCTCATCTATCAAGTACACATCCCTGGCACCTGCCTGAGATGCTGCTTCCATAACGGCTCGTCGTTCTACGCCAGTGACACCCGAAGGAATGCCAATGACAACACGAGGTGAAACTAAGGCTCTTCCCTCATGTACTCGCTGAATAAAATGCTTAAGCATTAGCTCAGCAACATCGAAATCTGCAATGACACCATCGCGCAGGGGGCGCAGGGCCACCACATTGCCGGGAGTTCTTCCCAACATTTTTTTGGCATCTTCGCCCACGGCTAGCGGGGTTTTTGTGTCCATATCCATAGCAACCACAGAGGGTTCTTGGAGAACAATACCTTTGCCGGACACATAAACCAGGGTGTTAGCAGTGCCCAGGTCGATACCCATGTCCCGGGATAAGGAAAAGCGACTGAAAAGACCCACTCGTTTCTACGCCCCCAAAATGAAATGCTGTTGTGTGAGATGGAATTCTAACGGAAATGGAACCGAGGTGGATTCTATTACGTTTTCTATCCAGAGTCTAGTCAGCTAGACGAATTTATCCAGTGAAAACGCCTCAAGGCCATTTCCAAGCATCATTCTGGTAGTTGAAGAGCAAATCAGGATAAAGTTGACTTGAGCCTACTATCTAAATTCGTTAAAGTATATTCACTGTAGTTCAGTACATTTGTACTAATCAATTTTATGAGCCTGAATGTTGTGAACTTGGTAGGTCGTGTGGGTACAGAGCCTGATGTCAAGTATTTCGAGTCAGGTAAAATTAAGTGCAATCTGACGCTGGCAGTGGATCGTCGAACTCGCAATAGCGACCAGCCTGACTGGTTTAACCTGGAACTGTGGGGGAAGACAGCGGAAGTGGCTGCGAACTATGTGAGAAAGGGCAGTTTGATAGGGGTACAAGGCTCCTTGAAAATAGAGACTTGGAGCGATAATAAGGCATCCAACCGATCTAAACCTGTTATTAAGGTGGATCGCCTAGATTTACTCGGTTCTAAACAGGATACAGACCCCAGTGCAGTAAATGGCTATAACGACACCGAATTTTAATTCGGTGCGAATTGTTAGCTGTTAACGACAAGCCATCAGTCCCCAGAGAACTGATGGCTAATGATTGTATTTGGGCGGGAAAGACGAAGAATCCCCAAATCTTTAACGACAGTCTACCTCTTGGTGATTTGCACCGAGCCGCTGCTAGACGAGTTCAGATCGCCAAAGCCAGGGATATTCGTAATCAGGTTTTTGCCGTCCATCGTGACGCTACCCGATACGTCCGCAGTCCGATAAGAGCCAACATAGCGAGAGTGCGACATACCGCCCATCCACTGATAGTGAGAACTGCTGTGACCCCGGAATGTCTCGCCTGTTCCCGTCCAATTTAGCGCTACGTCAACCGTTTTGGCAGTCGTTGAGTCGGGATTCTCTGACGAATATTCGTCAACTTTGAAGGTGCCTTTCAAACTAGCTGAGCTGAGCTGGTTATTGGCGGTGAAGGTGACATTTGGAGCGTAACCGTAACCATAGGAATACTTGCCGGTACACCAATTCGAGTTCCAATAAGAGACGTTGGCTCCCTTCTCCGAAGTCGGTGCTCCTGGTGCGCTACGGCTGACGTTATCGGCAGCCCAAACACTGACACCGCTTGAGCTACAGTCGTCAGATTGGTAAAAAGAGGCGGAAGCGTTTTGCCCTTTGACCTGGAATTTCTCTGTAGTGGCAGCCATTGCTGGAAGGCTAAAGCTCAAAATAGTTAATAAAGCGCCAGAAATTGCCCGTTTCATCGGTTTGTCTCTTCCCTATTGCTATTTACGTAATCTTGCTAACTCTTCAGAACTGATTGGAGCTAATTAGGTTCCCAGCTAAGCAATTTTCCCAAGTTGTGCAAGAAGTTATCAGTTGATCTCATAACGGAATCAGTTGCCGTGCAGCGTCCGGCAGCAGTGGCGCTGCGATCGCTTCGTTCTTGGCATCAGCGGACTGCGAGTATCCGGCACAGCCGGTGAAAACAAAAATTAAGGGAAATAAAACCAAAAATTGGTTGAATTTATTCGTCAGTTAATGGGTTGCGTCTTTTTACGAGCCAAAATAGGCAATACACACAGGAGAGTTAAAAAACTGAGCGCTAGTAGCAAGGGCAAGCGATCGCCTCCCTGCAAAGCTTGCTCACCCGTAACTCCCACCCAAGCGTAAGCCAGCGTCCCTGGAATAATGCCGATAAACGTGCCAACTGAATAAGGTACCCAGCTGATAGGCGTGAGTCCCAACAAGAAATTAACCACCGTGAAGGGGGAGATTGGCGCAAAGCGGATCGCCAGCACAAAAGCCAGAGGCTGACGGGTCACGGCTTGATTGAACCGCATCAACGCTTGATGTTGACCAAATCGGCGTTCCGCCCAGTCGCGCAGCAGGTAGCGAGACGCCAAAAATGCCCCAATTGCCCCCAGCGTTGCGCCGATGACCGACCAAAGGCTTCCCCAGACGAAACCGAAAACCGCACCAGCCGCAACAGGAAACATAATTCCAGGGATGCCGATGGCGCTGGACAGGGCAAAAACCAGGATAAACAGGCAGACTGCCCAGCTACCGAATCTTTCCAACTGACTAACCAGGAAAGATTTATCCAACAAAAGTTTCAATGGGCTAAAGATACAGAGCATGATGCCGATCGAGAGTGCGATCGCTATCCACAAGGGGGGACTTTTGAGCGTTCTGACCCACTGGCTGTAAAATTTCGGCATCAGGGAAGCACTTTGGTTGGTCTTATTTCTCATTCGATAAAATCCAGGCAAAACTTTATTTTGCGAACAAACTTTGCCTTGACTGAGAAGAAGGAGAATCCCACTTCTTTTGCTAGTTTCAAATCAGGGCACCCCCACAGCTAGAACCACATCCAGCCGTGCAACCATAGCAGTAAGATGCAGTTTGTATTTCTTCAATAATGTCTAAGCTGCCAGCTTCCAATATCTTGGCAACTGTCAGTTTTTCACCATTGCGGGTTTTCGCCGGTAAATTCTCCATCTGGTTAAAGTCGCAATCATAGACATTTCCCAGATAGTCAATTGAAAGTTCATCCCGACACATTAAATGTTCAAGGGTGCTGCCATTGAAATTTGACTCTAGGAAGTGTAAATAAGGCCTGATTAATTTTCTGTACTCTAAATGAAACTTTGTTCGCCCAATTGGTAAATTTGTAATCGTGAACAAGCTGTTAAAAACAATGTTGAAATGCTCTTTTAGATAAGCCTTGTAATCTTGTTCCAGATTTACCTGATTGGGGGTTAAAGAAAAATTTTCTGTAGCTGGAACTGGAGGGTTGTATACCAGATCGAGGATTAAGTTAGGGTCAAGACCATAACCTTTCTGGTTCAAACATTGCAGTGCCTGAATTGAGTCGTTATAGACCCCAGAACCGCGCATTTTATCAACATTGTCTTCCAGATAGCATGGCAAGGAAGCAACAATTCTCGTTTGGTGTTTGGCACAGTATTCTGGAAGAGTCTCAAACCCTTTTTCAAAATAAATGGTGAGGTTAGACCGCACAATCACTTGTTTACCTGCATCCCGTGCCGCCTCTACCAGGGGTTTAAAACCATAGTTCATTTCCGGGGCACCCCCTGTCAAGTCAACAATCTTGATTTGGGGAAATCTATAGATTAGTTCAATCAGCTGATTACAAACTTCTGGGGTTAGTTCTTCAGTTCGTTTTGGCCCTGCTTCTACATGACAGTGAGTACAGGCAAGGTTGCAGCGCTTCCCCAAATTGATTTGTAAAACGCTAATTTTACTTTTGGTTAAAGGGGCACCAATTTTTTCTTTAAAAGGTGTTACGGTTGAACGAGTTGATTCAAGATTAATCATGGGGTAGTCCTAAACAGGGAAACATGGTTATCGAAGGTCAGGTTGGTCATAACAATGTCAGCAGTAAAAATTCCCTGCCTAAACGATTGTTTGCCTCATCTTGATGAATATCTTGTAGAACCCGGAGAAGGCATAAGCGGCACGCAGAAAATTAGTTGCCGTAACGCCAGCAGACATTTTATGGAGAACCTTCTAATAAATTAGTACGCAGACAACTCAATGTTGGATTGAGCAAGCCTAATTGCCGCTAATCTCCTAAAAGGAAGTAACAAAAACACTGTTTTATGTTAATAAATTTTTAAGTACAACTTTAAGCACTGCTGCTGTCGCAGTAGATGCTAGCATAAGTGCCAGGATTTTTTTGTTCTGATTTTTTCTGAAATACAGCGATACTCTGATAACTCATCGTCCTATCCTAATCATTGGCTGTAGCTCAGTACATTGACCCTCGGCAAGATGCGTCGGCTGTTGCCGAACTTGCCCAAAAGATAGAGGGATGTAACCTGCATACTCTCGTGTGACTAAAATTACAGGGGTCTGGGATTAAGCTTAGATATTATTAAATCTTGGCAAGCTGAGTATCAGTTGAGAACAATCTTAGAAGTGGTATATAGCGGTTCTGACGCTTAGTGCCATATACACACTCGTAACCCACCCCCGACCCCTCGACCTCCACGGAAGGGGAATATTGAACACCGCCCCGCGAACGGGGCGGGGCTAGGGTCTTTCAAGGGTAGGTTTTTAAAAAGCGAGGTGTCGTTATAACCTCGGCTGAGTCGTTGCTTTTTCCTTGCGTTCGCTGTAGCGATCCGTCAGGTAGTCTACTTGATCTCGCAGTAGTAGCGTAAACTTGTAAAGTTCTTCCATTACGTCGATAACGCGATCGCGATAAGCGGAATCCTTCATCGTTCCGTCTTCGTTAAACTCGTTGTACGCTTTAGCAACGGAAGACTGATTGGGGATGGTAAACATCCGCATCCAGCGTCCCAAGATTCGCATAGTATTGACGGCGTTAAATGACTGAGAACCACCGCTGACCTGCATGACTGCCAAAGTTCTACCTTGAGTCGGTCTTACTGCCCCTAAAGTTAGAGGAATCCAGTCGATTTGGTTTTTCAGAATGCCGGTAATATTCCCGTGCATCTCTGGACTAGACCAAACTTGACCCTCAGACCACAAGCTTAAATTCCGCAATTCTTGAACCTTCGGATGGTCAGCCTCTACGCTACCGTGAATCGGCAATTCACGCGGGTCAAAGAATTTGGTTTCTGCACCAAAACCTTCGATGATTCTGGCGGCTTCTTCTGCTAATAAACGGCTGTAAGAACGCTCTCTTAAAGAGCCATACAAGAATAAAATTCTGGGTGGATGCTCGAAAGTTGTCATGAGAAGGATAACTTTTGCTCAAGAACCTGCTGAATTGGTTGCTCTATCGGTGTTTGGTTTGTCATTGAAACCTTATCCAACAGGTGTCGCTTCTTCTTTGAGCGATTCGATGAGTTTAGTCACCCGTTCTTTTATCTGATCGCGCACTCTGGGGAAAATTTCAGGCTGTTCAGCCGGATCGTCAAGCTGCCAATCCTCAAAGACTTCCCGAAGTACCCAATCTGTCGGCAGATTAACTGCACAACCGCACAGGGAAATTACCACATCAAAGTCTTCAGCCTTGAAGTCGCTAAGGGGTTTCGAGTGTTGATTGGTAATGTCAATGCCGATTTCTTTCATGGTAGCGATCGCTTCCGGTCTAACCTGAGAGGCTTCTAATCCAGAGCTAATCACTTCAATTTCTCCCTTACCCAGTGTTTTTGCAAAGCCTTCTGCCATTTGGGAACGGGCAGAATTTTTCTTGCAAACAAACATCACTCGTTTCATCAGGTTTTCTCCCTTACTTAATGTCCCGAAATCCGTTGGAAAGTTGGCTGTAAATCAACACGGCTAATTGCGCCCCTAAGATGGGTGCAACCCAATAAACCCAGTGGTGCTGCCAAATGCCGCCCACTAAAGCGGGGCCGAGCGATCGCGCTGGATTCATACTGGCTCCGGTAATTGGCCCCATAAACGCCGCCTCTAGCCCCACCGTCAAGCCAATCGCTAACCCCGCAAAGCCAATCGGGGCGCGGCGATCGAGACCGGAACCAAAAATCACAAACATTAAAATAAAGGTGAGAACCGTTTCCAGCACCAGGGATTGCAGCCAATTCCCTTCTAGCGGCACCGTCGCACCCAGATTGCCAACGCGCCCTAAAGCCATCCAGAGTAAAGCTGAGGCGGCAATTGCCCCCAAGGACTGCGCCAAGATGTAGGGCAATACTTGGCGTTTCGGGAAAAAGCCGCTTGTCCAGAAAGCCAGCGTTACCGCCGGGTTAAAGTGAGCGCCGCTAATGTGTCCCAAGGCGTAAATTAAAGCCGCGACGACTGCACCAAACACAAAGCTGATGCCGAGATGAGTCACCGCACCATCGCTAATTTGGTTTACCATCACGGCACCCGTACCGGCAAACACCAGGATGAATGTACCCACTCCCTCAGCGATCGCTTGTTGCTTGCACGATTGGAAAACTGAGTTCCAACGCGCCATCCGCGACACTGATTTCACGACCATCCCCAGCACCAAAGAATTTTCTGCAACTTATATTTCAAAAAAAATTGATGCATTAAGCATATTTCAAAAAAAATTGATGTGTCAAGCCTAGTCTTTACAGGGAAGCGCTGATAAGAGCGGGCTGAAGCGACTGTACTCTGCCAAATACTGCTCCAAAACAACAAATTGAGGTAGATTGAGGCTGTAGTAAATCCAGCGTCCTTCCTGTCGGGAGCAAACTAAAGCGGCTTCTTTGAGTGTTTTTAGGTGAAAGGAAAGTTTAGACTGAGTGACCCCCAACTGTTCGCAGAGTTCGCAGACGCAGCGCTCTTGTTCGCGGAGCAGCTCTAGCACTTGAATCCGTAGGGGGTCAGACAGGGCATGAAAGCCAGAAGAAACTGAAGGAGGTGCGATCGCAGGTAGTTTAGCCATCAAGTTTTATTGAAGAATCTCTTCAGCTATCCTATCCAAGCACCCAACAAATTCGTCACTTAACAGCAACCGCCGCCCGTATAGTACCAGGTTGAATCAGTAATCAGGATGTCTTTTGGCATCAATGCACCAAGCTTTCCTGCTGTCTTATCGCACACTGCGGCTGGTAAACCTCGTGGGAGGATATGCCCGTTCGAGTCATCAAAAAACTCTTCGGTGCCGGTGTAAATCGCCGTTTTGCCAGTAAAAATACAAGCACCATCTTCAGGAATTGCCACTTTAAAAGAAACAGAATCCAAACTTTCTAATAGCAATGGTTCCTGCAACCCGTAGCTAGCGCAATCCAGCAGTCGGTAAGGACGCCGCGCTCGAATTTCTATCTGCCCAAATCCAGCATCAATAAGATGCTGAGTATATTGCTCGTAAGTTAAAGCACCTGACAGACACATTGCCCGTAACCGTTCATCCTGCCGCAGATGGGGTGGGATGGGACGAGTGGCGATCGGGTCGCTCATCAGTAGACGACCCCCTGGTTTTAACACCCGGAAGGCTTCTTGAAGCGCCCGATGCAGGTCAGCGGGTTCAAAGATATTAAATAGACAATTCTGCGCCACCACATCTACAGAGGCGTCTGGCACCGGCAGGGAGAAGGCATCCCCTTCCCGAATCTCCACAAAACTGGGGTCAAACCAGGAATTTTCTTGGGCAGCGATCGCTAAGTTCCGACTCGCTGCCTCGCGCATCGCCGCCACTGGATCGACGGCAATCACCCCACCCGGACGGCGAGAAAAATAAGCAAATTGCAGCGCTTCCAAACCACCGCCAACGCCGACATATAGCACCGTCGGGTCATTAGCGAGTTCAGCGGCATGGACGGTAGTACCGCAACCGTAGTTCATCTCCTGCATCTGAGGCGAAATTTTTAGTCCTGGCAGTTGCAGGGGACTGCTTTGGACACAACAAAGTCCGACTTGTGGCGTCTGCGCTACTTCACTATAAAACTCAGCAGCAGTTTCGAGATAGCTCACTCAAATATTCTCCTAGATTGGCGTTGCGACTTTTTAGCAAATTGCTAAAAATACTCTGATTCCAATCTATAAGGCTATCAAATCCCTAATAAATGAGCATTGCCTGAAAAAGGACTCTCCCCAGCGCTACCAACTTTTCCCCTGGTCTGCTAAGGCGAAGTTAACATAGAGCCATAGGAATTTATACTGTGCTGGACTCAAAAGTGGAAACTGGTTCGCAAGAAAAGTGTTTGGAGCAAGATCGGCGTTGCGTCATCGTTTGCCAGTACCGTTCCTGTTTGGTAAATGGAAGCGCAGAGGTCCTTGCCGCTTTTGAGAGTGCTGATATTCCCGGAGTCATGGTGACGGGGAGCGGTTGCCAGGGACAGTGCAGCTGTGGTCCTACAGTGCGAATTGTCCCGGAAGAAACTTGGTACTGCCGAGTTCAACCCAGCGATGTCCAGACGATCGTTGAACAACATTTACAAAAAGGGGAACCAATAGAAGCAAAGCTGAATCCCAGAATTCACATGAAAATTAGTTTTTGAAGTGATTTTCACTCCGATAACTGCCGCCGTGTCAAGTTTTCTCAGATGTAGGTTGGTTACTTGCTTAAATCAAGCAGTTTTTGTGGCAGTTTAACGACACGGCGATCGCGCATCCCTGTGATGTAGATCAAAAGCCGCTCGTTGTATTTCTAGGCTTTAATAGTTCAGTAGAACGCTGTATAAGGCTCATCAATATGCCTACTTATACCGGAATTTCCAGTGAAGCTTTTAGACATCCCCTCGACCGACAAGCCGAGCAAGCCTTACGCAGCGTGCCTGGATTTGATATGGTTGCCCGTAAATTTGTGGAATTTGCCTCTGAGCGTCCCCAGTTTGTCTACCACATGGGCAATAGCATTCAGGTCGGGCCGCGTCAGTATGCTAGCATCTATGGCATTTTCCGGGAATGCTTGCGCGATCTGGACGTTTACCCAGAACCAACGCTTTTCGTTTCCCAAGCGCCTTGGGTTAATGCCAGCGCTCTCGGACAAGAACGCCCTTATGTGATCCTGAACTCTGGACTTTTAGACCTGCTCAACGAAGCGGAACTTCGGGCAGTCATTGCACATGAATTAGGACATATTAAATGCGGTCACACGACCTTACGTCAGATGGCGGTTTGGGCTTTGCAAGCCGTCAACTTTATCGGGAATGCGACCTTTGGCTTCAGCACTTTGGTCAGTACCGGCTTGGTTTTGGCGTTTATTGAATGGAGCCGTAAAGCGGAATTATCAGCAGATCGAGCCGCTTTCCTGGTGACAGACGACCTGAATCCGGTGATGCACTTAATGATGAAATTTGCTGGTGGCAGCGCCCGTTATGCCAATGAAGTAAATTTAGATGAATTTATTCGTCAATCGCAAAAATATCAGGAATTGGACGAAGACGGGTTGAATCAAGTCTACAAGTTCTTACTTTACAATAACTTTACTCAAGGTTGGTTTACGACCCATCCCTTTACGGTCGATCGCCTTCACCACTTGCAGGAGTGGGCAAACTCAGAGGAATATCGTCACATTCGCCGGGGCAATTACCAACGTTCCTCTGCACAGGGCGCGGTGAATGTCCCATCAGAAACAGCCGTTAATGAGGTGGATGCGCTACAGCGTCAAATTGAGGAATTGCAAGAACAAATTAACCGTCTCCGGTCTGAATCAGAAGATCCTTAGCGGTTAAGAGCAAGTTCCCCAAGCGTATGTATTTTCAAGGATTGCTATGGGCAGTCAAGTCAAGTACTATACACTGCAATTAGCATTGACGCTGGGTGCCATCTACTTTCGCTCTTCACACTCTAAGGAAGGACTCAATAGTCCTAATTAATGGAATGGTCAGGGACATTCTATCAGATGGATATCAGGCCGAGTTTCGTGTCATTTCCAACCAGTCAGATCGAGATATGATCTATCGTTTTTTGGTGGACATTGTTCAGCAATGGCCCCCAGAAGCCGTTCTGCAAGAATTTAAGCAGTTATTTATTTATTACAGTCCTAACGCTGTTAATACCAACGCGATCAAAGCGCTTTCAGACATTATCTTTGCAAATGATGAAGAAGAATTTAAAAACACTCTAAAGCGCTCTTGTTATATTCTCATCAATAATTGGGAGACGACACGAAGCTATAAAGCAATTAAAGAATTAGTTTTAGTATTTAGCGATTTAAATATTAGCAAGTCAACCTTATCTCCAAGCTTAAGTAAGTTGAGAATTTGGCTTGTAAATTTTATTAAAAGCCAAGACTATCAAGATTTAAAGATATTTGCCGCTAGATACGATGAACATGAAGCAACCCATTGGAGCCATCGTTATACTTCTTATCTGTTAGTTCCTCAATATGCGAATCTCTCAAACCCCGTCGAACAGCGGGAAGCTGCCAGAGCATTGTCGCAAGAACTGAAAGATCGCTTTAAGTTTGAGCTAGCAATGTATACCACGCGATCGCAGTCGGCGATGCCTAGAGAAATTTTGCCTAAAAACCCGACTGGTTTAGGGGATGAGGTACTGCGTCTGATCAAGACGATTGTTGCGAAACGGGGGCCATTTAGCTATACAAATCTGGCAAATATTTTTCTCCAACAAACTCAAGGACTTCTCTACAAAAATTTTAAGCATAGTCTACAAAAGTATTTAATTTTTTCTGTGGAAAACAGAAAATTTGTAGAGGTCTTGAAAACAAAATTAGAAGAAAAGCTAGATGTTGTATATGAAAATCATCATGAAGAAACGCTAGATGATGCCCTGTTGTTAAGAACCTGTAATCGGGTGATCGAATATTTAACGACTGAAAATCATCGGGAACCTTCGCCTCTATTTATTTTATTGATGTCGCAAGGGCATCCTTTGACTTTAGTAATCGTACTGCTGAAAATTTTATTAATTTGTAAAAATGTTCGCACCCATTTAGAAACTTGCATTGCTGAGTTAATCAAATACTATATGCACTATCCGGAAGAGGATTGCAAGTGGGTCGTGAATTTCTTTGAAATATTTCATATAACCTTTGCTATCTATGGTGAAAACGTTCAATACAATTTGATCAAGATGAACGGAAATGGCACGAAGAAGCTGCCTAACGGGACGGCACAGATGTATCGAGTTTTTTCTCAACTGAAGTTAGATAGCGATATAAAAGCTGCAACTTCTGCGATCGCAGAGGCGATGTCAGATCAAGTTGCAGAGGATTAGGTTTCTGGCTACCCGTTGAAAGCGGGACAGGGTAACCCCACCCTTAATCCCTCCCCGGTTTTCGGTGAGGGGAACCTGGATTGAGGGGGAATAAAGTTGTCATAGCTGTAGTTGATAGCCCTTTTAGCGATCCTTCAGCTCGCTCAAAGTTGCCAATCCAGCAGCGGCGGCTTCCGCTAAAATACTCACCAAGCGGAATAGGGCGACGACGCTGAGGAGAATGGCGGCAGAAAAATGTTGACCGA
Source organism: Trichocoleus sp. ST-U1 (assembly GCF_039961835.1). Taxonomy (NCBI): domain Bacteria; kingdom Bacillati; phylum Cyanobacteriota; class Cyanophyceae; order Leptolyngbyales; family Trichocoleusaceae; genus Trichocoleus; species Trichocoleus sp. ST-U1. The sequence goes on along the minus strand of NZ_JAMPJZ010000066.1, from coordinate 15,493 downwards.
ATAGAGCGATCGCTGTCGCTTCAAATACCCCGATTCCCCCAGGTGCGCCGGGAACAATCAAACCCAACAGCCATGACAAACTAAACCCACTCAGCAGCATTGGGATTTGATTGGGATTCACTGGTGTCAGCGCTAGCATGGCAAACAAAAACCCCGCGCCACGCAGTAACAAAAAGCCAATTTCTCCCAACAAAGGAAATAGAGGATAGCGCTCAAGTCGAAAAGAAGCTTCTGCCGCTTCTGTGGGGGGTTGAGAAGCTGAAGCAGAGATAGCATTTTCTTCTCCCCCACGCCCCTGCGCCCCTGCACCTCTTGCTTTCTTTCCCTTCAATTTACTTGCCAACTGCATCAACGGGTTCAAAATTCGGGGATGAACGCCCAGCAAAACCACACCCAGACCCAGAAGTTGTAAGGTTCTCGTCTGGGTATTCTGAGGGACACCTGCCCAACCCAACTGGCTACCTGCTAAGGCAACTAATAAAGCGGCAGCCGCCATCAGCAGGGGTTCGAGTAACACGCTGAGAGTCGCGGCACCGAAAGAACCCCCGTGGGATGTCACCGCCACGATGCGCCCGTAGTAGTGCCAGACATTCCCTGGTAAATATTTGGCAAGGTTGGTTTTCAGGTAAACTTGGAGCGCCCATCGAGGCTGAACGGGTTGCCGGAACGATTGCAAAATCCAACTCCAGACGAATCCAGACCAAGTATGAGCCAGTAAAGTGATCAAAAAGGCGATCGCTAGATTTGTCCATCCCGCACCAGTCATTCGGATGGCTGCGACTTCCCGCCAATTGTCTTTGAGAGCTTTTGCCAAAAAAAATAGCGTCCCGCCGAGAATCACCCAGCGCAAGTACGGCTTCAGGGATGACCAAATTTTTTTCATGACCTTTCACACTGGGTAGCGAGTTGAGGCAAATACCTCATCCTAGAGTATGAGAATACCAAAGTGAGAACGGTAGCGAGTCTGTAACTTTTGCCAGAGGGAGCGATCGCTCTTCTGTTTCTACACTTTGCAGACATTCGCGAACAATTTCCCAGCCAAGCTTGGCACATCTGGGATACGGATAACGATCCGCTACCTGATGGTGAGGCAAGTTTGATGTCAGCGATCGCGTTTGAGGCAGATCGATGCCCAGACCCATCAGATGCTGAAAGATTGAGAAAAATCAGCCAAGTTCTAGGCTGAGCGATGTTTTTAGCTGGCATGGTCGCGAACCAACCAATATAACCGTAGTTTTGCTTATTTTTTGGGAATCTCTCTACGGTTAGAGAGAGGTTGCTTTTAGTTGCAACCAGAATGTGACCTGCGCTAGAGGTAGGAACACTGTAGCTTTTGTATTGTTTATGACAGTTCGTAAAAATCTTGGGAGTAGTGTGTGAAACACTTAACTGCTTTCTTTAAAAAACTACGGTTACGTCAAATATTGACCGTTTTTTTGGCAGGCGCGTTGCTAATTGTTACCAGCGCTTGTAACAATGGCGATTCTTTAGGGGCACGTCCACAAAATCCCCCCGTGCAAATGGGAGGGAACAACAATCCCCACAGCAATGGTGGAGATGGCTACACGAATTACAAAATGTCTACCGATCCTAACGTCAGCAAAACAGCGAATCCACGCGATCGCGCTGACTTGCAGATCCTGTCCAATCAGTTAATTGCTACCAGTAATTCTGAAATCCTCTACCCGGGTGCTGAGACACCAGCAGGTCGAGCCGCAAAGGAAAAAGAATTGCCCATAAAAACTTCAGAGGATTTTGAAGTCTCTGGAGCTGGAGGTCGTCAACCTATAATCAATCGCAGCGATCCTAATGCCAAGATATTAGAAAGTATCGGTGAAGAGTTCAAAGAGGCTTCCAGCTTCATCAAAGATAAATCAGATGAAGCCGGTCAGAGACCTGAAATGCAAAGCAACCCTGCTTTGCACAAATAAGCAAATAATTGAGATTTTCGATTGGCAGTCAATCGAAAATCTCGGATTGCAATGCTAACCAAAACAACCATTGACTCGTACAGAAAAAGGAGTTTTTTTGATGAACAGCGTAATTAATTGGTTGAAAAAAATCAACTTGGGCAAAATCCTGACCGTGTTTTTGTCCGCCACGATCATTTTTGTTACCACCGCTTGTAATGGTGGGGCACAAGCGAAGACCGCCGACCAAATTAGGGAGGACGTTCCTACAGGTGCCTTAACCAATGAGTATAAAGGTGGGATGAACGACTATAGCGATACCGATCCCAGAAGAGACACCTCAGGCGTAGCAGCTAAGGCAAAAGGCCTAATTGACAATGCTGAGCGCCACGTAATTGACGAGACCGATGACGTAGGTACAAACACCAAGCGGATTCTGGATAAGAAGGGCGAAAACGCTAAACAGTTCGGTGAGAATGTCAAGCAAAATACCGACGCAATTGGCGACAAAGCGCAAAAATCGGCTAGTGATTTTGCTAAGGGAACAAAGCAGGGAATTGAAAATCTCAAGGGCAATACTCAGGATGCAACCAAAGACCTGGGTAAAGGAACGCAGCAGGCAGCTGACAATGTCCAGGAAAATAGTAAATATGCAGGCAGAAATGTAATTGAGAGTGCTAAGCGGGCAGCAGACAAGGCTGCTGATGCGATTGATTAGCAGCGTCTGGAATTAAATAAACACCAGACTCAATCAATGATTCTAGGGGCGGGATAATCCTGCCCCTATTTGCTTTTGTATCCCTATAGCGGTTCTAACTTGAGTGCTATATCACTCGGAACCTCACCCCCAGCCCCTCTCCGTGAACGGAGAGGGGAGAATATTGAACCCCTCTAGTTGAAGTGAAGGGAAGGTCGAGGGGCAAGGGTGGGGTTAAACCGTACTGCATCGAATAGAGAATTGTGATAGTACCCTGTCAGGGTTTCTCCGGAAGGATTCTCCCGGAGAAACCGGATCAAAAATACATAACCTCAGCCTGACTAAAGATATAGCCGAATAGAACACACACTCTCGGCTATTGAAATGAAAAAATTTCTAACCGTTGTGCTGTCTCCAACTGAGGTGGCGAAGCAGCTGGCATCTGACTGTCCTGGCTATAGCGCAGCAACCCATGAAAGTATTGCTCTGTGGCTGGTGGGAGAGGACGGAGAGCGTTTTGAAACGTTTAATGCAACTCAGAGGGTAATTGCCTTGCAAGCGATGGATTATCGCTATCGCATTTTACGGCAACGCTACTTAGGCGTGGCACCAGAGCGTGCTTATTGCAACTTGACGACTCGGCTGGGGAGTTTAGTATTGCTGAAGAATAAAATTCGGACTTGGGTGGCGCTATCGCGCGATCGCTCGGCAACGGTTGTCGATGTGTTGCATGAAGTCATTCAGGAATTATTGCATCGCGATCGCTACATTCAACAGCAAATTGCCTGGATTAGCAAATGTACTTCAGACGCTCGCTTAGGCAACTCTCTACTGATGAGCAGCATCGAAGAATACTGTCTCAGACCAATTCGCAACCAGCCACTTTTAGTTTATAGATTTTTTAACTATCTACGTCGTTCCCGGCGGGGAGGGATGACTCATATCCCCGATGGTGAACTGGTGCGACTGATTTCTGAGGAAGTGGTGTCCCACGAGACAAACAATCCGGTGAGTTTCCTCGATATCCACGCAGTTGCCGAGTATCAAGAGAATCAAGCAATTGAAGAACAAATGTTTCTGCGGACAACCGTAAAGCAGGAGTTTTACAACTATTTAGCCGAAAATGTCAGTCGAGAAGCAGCGGTTTGGCTGGAACTTTACCTCGCTGGCAATTCTCAACAAGCGATCGCTAGCGCCTTGAATTTACGGACGAGGGAAGTCTATCGTCTGCGGGAAAAAGTCAGTTACCATGCAATTCGCGTTTTTGCCAGAAAAAAGAAGCCGGAGCTAGTCGCAAGCTGGCTAAAACCCACCGCAGGGGGTAGAACATCTGAGCAACTTGTGCCGATAGGAATGGAAAAGTAGCCGAGTGAAGTTTGGGGAAAAGCGGGAATTTCTTGAAGATGTCATTCGCTTTGTTTAAAGTTATCCTTATCGTTTTTAGCCGTTCAATCAGCTCCCCCGAACTTGCCTCAATTGACTTTGATCGGCATCCTGGTTTACGCGAGGCAAGGATGAGGAATTTCAGAGTCGCTTTGCATTTGCACAATTGAGTGAAATAACGATGGGTACGGCATCGAGATACTGGCTGTTGATGAAAATTGATAGTTTCGGCAAGTGCCGAACTGAAGAAGTTGAGTTGGCAAAAGCCTTTTTCTTGACTCAATTTCCCGAACTCTCTGACCGAGAGGATATGCCAGACCGGGAAATTCAACGCCAACTCATGCAGTGGTTCCAGAACGATGACCCTCGCCGTCAGATGGCTGAGGTGTGTCTGCGCTGCTTTATCTCTCATCAAATTCAAGAATTTTGCTTAGAACTAGAGCAGAAGTTTGGCAAAAACCATGATTTCACCAGTATGGATCTGTTGCCGTTGGTACTCGATAGCACTTTGCGTTCTCCACGTCAGGAACTGGATGAAAGCCGGATAAACTATCCTTCTGTAACCGCTCGAATTTTGCAAACCTTTGACCCGGATAAGAGTAAATTATCGACTTGGACGGTCAGGATGGTAAAGAGCGATCGCTTCCTCAAACGATTCTTACTCGAACACGGAATTGAGCAAGTAACTGACTGGATGATTCTGAGTTACATGAACCCCGGACGATTACAGCGAGTTTTATTAGAGTTTGACCGGACACCAGCAGAAATCAACCAAACACTTCAGCTACTTGATAGCTACCATCAGATTTATCGCACCCAACTTTTGCAGCACCGAAAGGCTGGAGAGAAAAGCCGATATCCAGACCCAACCGCCTTGCAATTGCGTCAAATGGCTGAACAATTATCAGCTACTCGGACAATATCTCCCGAACAAATCTTAAGAGAATTGCAAGAACTCGCGCAGTTGCTCAGAGCCGAACGCCTCCGGACTCGCAAAGGCTTACCGTTAGATAATTCAGGAAATCCTGCGGAAATAAATAGAACATCCAGTGAGGATGATTCTAATGAGCAATCAGAGTTCTTAGCAGGTTATCACCAGCAATTTAATACCTGTTTAGCTCAGTCCGTCAAGCAGGTCATTCAAGCTCGCTTTATCTATTTGCAATCCAAGAAAAATCAGAAAGCGCAAAACTTCCTCAAGGCACTTCATTTATTTCACTGTCAGGGAGTTCCCATGAAAGAAATTGCTCCCCAACTCGGCTTAAAAGACCAGCCTCAAGTAAGCCGCCTGCTGGAACTCAAAAACTTACGCAGCGATATCGGACGCCGAACATTATTGTGCTTGAGAGCTTGCGTTTTAAAGTTAGCTCAATGTTACGTTAATCCCGTGCAGCTCCAAAATTTGGAGTCAAAAGTCCAACTCATTTTAGATAAAGAGATTTCTACAGAGATTGAGAAGGCAAAAAAAGAATCTCACATAGGACACAATCGAGTGATGAACAGTCAACTAGCTGCAACGATTTGTAACCATCTTAATAGCCAGAAAGAAGAACGAGCATGAATTACTTAACAGATTTGACAGATGATTGGGTCGAATTTGAAGAATTGGCAGAAACAATTCCTTTAGAATCGGAGCAGCTTGACCAAGCTGTAGAATTGAGTAACCAAGTAGGGAAAGAAGACCGAAAATGGCAAATTTATCTTCAAGCTTTAAGTTTATTGAGTTTTGAGGAATGGCTCCGGAAACGAGAACCGGAAATTTCTCTAAACAGAGAACACTCTTCAGTTTTGCAACCTCAGTATGTTAATGCAATTGACGCCGTTTTTAATTTGAGAGTTGGCGAATTTAAAGTTTGTTTAATCCCTACTATCACCTTAACCGATAAAGAAGTCACTATCCCTAGAGCTGTAGTAGATTTACCAGAATTTACAGCTCATCTTTATGTAGTTATTGGTATTGAGGAAGACTTAGGAATTTCAGCAATTAGAGGTTTTTTGCGTCATGACCAACTGATTAATTATCAACCGCAATTACAATCGGAAGTGGATTGGAATTATCAGATTTCGATTGATTTTTTAAATCGAGAGCCTAATGAACTATTGCTTTATTTGCAATGTTTAATTCCATCAGCAATTCCTTTACCTGAAATCCCAACGAATCGTCAGGCTACCTTAGCTCGAATGCAGTCAACCCTATTAACATTATTACCCCAACTGCGTAACCGTCCTTTGTGGCAAGTCTTGACGTGGGAGCAGGGAGCAGCAGTCCTAACGACACCGGATTTACTTAATTGGCTCTACCAGCCGCTAACTGAGAATACAGCAACCGTTAGTAACCATCTATCAGAGTTGCTGCAAATCTTGACTCAGCAAGCAGTAAATGTCAGGAACTGGTTACGAAACCAAGTGGATGAAGTAATGCAACTGTCCTGGGAAGCCTTGCCAGCACCGTCTCCTTTGCGCGGAACTGAGCCACTAAGAGAGTTGCCAGCATCATTCTCCCTTCGCAGAAACGAACAAAACCCATCTCAAGAATTAGATGAAATTTTGATAGAAATTAGTCGCAATAATCAGTTAGAGATTCCAGCCAATACGGGTCGTGCTTACCAAGACTTAACCCTAGGAAATCGGGTGCGGCTGTATGCTGTTACCTGGTCTTTCCCGGATGATGATGGCTGGACGTTATTGCTGATATTGAAGGCGATTTCTGGAAATAAACCTGACGATGAGATGACGTTGCGAGTAAGCGATCGCGTGGAAGTTTTGGCAGAAGATACACTGCAATTAGATGGGGACGAGGACTATATTTTTACTCAAGTGGCGGGGACTTATCAGGATAAATTTCTCGCAACCATTACCTTGGAAACTGGGGAATTCCAAACTTTGCCGCCGTTTGAATTTATTTTATAACTTCTCGAAAATCATCAGAGGCAGGACAACTCCGACCTCCGCAAAATCCAAAATCCAAAATTAAATGATGGATAGAATAGTTTTTAAGCTTAGGGTTAAGCAAGTTGGCACTGTTTGCGACTTTGAGTTGTCTTGGGGGAAAGGAAAAATACTCTCTGTAGAGCTGAATTATCCCCTCTCGCTGACCAGGAGTTACGAACAGTGGCAAAGCGCCTATCTCAACTACTATAGGCGGCTGCGAGGGCACAAGGTCATCAGCGGTAAAGGCACTCTCCCAGTTGATCGACATCGCGAACTGGTGAATGCAGAGGTTCAGCTAGGGGAAGAATTTCAACACTGGTTGCTCACTCCTGAATTAGTTAGTATTCGCCGCGAGATTGTCAAGGCGGCTCATAAACCGGAACATCATACGGTTGAGGTGTTCCTGACTTGCACTCCTCTAGAACTGGCGCGATTACCGTGGGAAATTTGGGAAATTGGGACGGATTTGGGTGCTACTCAACAAATACGCATTGCTCGCACTCCCGCCAATATTCTGAATGAACCCGTTCGTCCGATTCGCCGTAAAGCTAGGGTTTTAGCGATTTTAGGGGATGACACTGGCTTGAATTTGGAAGCTGATCGAGAAGCACTGCGATCGCTTGATCGTGTTGCAGATATCCAGTTGATTGGTTGGAAACGGAACCAGGGGAAAGCTGAACTGAATATCCCTAAGAGTATAGAGGCTCGATTTTTTGATGCTGATGCACTCAAAATGGAGATCCTCAAAGCGATCGCATCGGAGCCAGGTTGGGATATCTTATTTTTTGCCGGACACAGTAATGAAACTGTCCTGACGGGTGGAGAATTAGGCATTGCACCACACACCTCAATCTCGATTTGGGAAATTGAAGAGTCACTGAAACAGGCGAAAAAACGGGGGCTTCAGTTTGCAATTTTCAACTCGTGTAGTGGTATGAATATTGCCGAATCCTTGATTAACTTGGGATTGAGCCAGGTAGCAGTAATGCGGGAACCGATTCACAATCAGGTAGCACAAGAATTTTTGGTGCAGTTTCTCGCCAGTTTGACTCAATACAAGGATGTTCATTCAGCTTTGCTGGAGGCAAGTTTATTTCTTAAACAACGGGAAAAGCATCTTTCCTACCCTTCTGCTTACCTGGTTCCCTCCCTATTTCGGCATCCAGAAGCCGAGCTGTTTTGCATTAAACCTTTTGGCTTTTTTGACACACTAAACCGCTGGTTGCCAACGAAAAAAGAAGCCTGTTGGCTAGGCGCTATCCTGTTTTTAAGTTTATTACCGCCCGTACAAAACTTATTATTAGAACCGCGCATTTTACTTCAAGCCTTCTATCGCAAAGTCACCTTACAAGTGCCAGCCAAAGGAAGTTCACCTGTGCGACTTATCCAAATTGATGAGGAATCTCTAAAAGCTGATGCGGATAAAATTAAACAAATTTACCCTATCGATTATCGTTATGTAGCATTACTTTTGAATCGGGTTTCTGAATTAGAAGCTAAAACTATTGGCATCGATTATATCTTAGATGATAAAAAGCAACCGAATAACAGTTTAAAACTTAAGCAATCTGTACAGAATATTGTTAATAAAAATACTTGGTTGGTATTTGGTTCTGGAGAGGGAGAATCCACTCCTAGGTCAGGGGTAAGCAAGGATATTGCCAACCTCAATTGGAGTTTGGAAGGGGATATCATGTTCTTCCCTTGGTATGTTGAACTTTTGCCAGCAGAACCCAAAAGTTCACAGATGTATCCTTTTGCTTATCTCTTAGCTATAGCGTATGTGTTGAATCAAGAATTACCACTGAATTTACCGCAACCCAATTTGCAGGCTCGAACAAATTTTAATTCCTCAGCGATTAACTATTTAAATCAAATAAGCCAACCCAACCAGAAAATAGCTTTTTTACAAGAAATTCGCCTTCATTCACTTACCCGCTTTTCTCAAAATTTTATTCAAGCGTGGTTGCATCCAATTATTGACTTTTCTATTCCCCCCGAATCTGCCTACGAACGCATTTCTGCCTGTAAGTTACTAGGAGATTGCCTAGGAGAAGGAAAAGTACCAGACACCTTTAAGAATGAAGTGGTGTTGATTACTCCAGGTGGATATAAAGGAGCCGGGTTAGAAGGAGAAAATGAAGATAATTATGCGATTCCTTTAGCTGTCGGTTTCTGGCGCGGTTGGGAGGAGGAAAATTTTCCTGGCGGTGAAACTCATGCTTATATGCTTCATCATTTATTAACGCGGCGATTGGTGATACCTATCCCCGATTTATGGATGATTTTACTTTCAGGATTGCTGGGGAAAGGCGTAACGCTGATGTTACAGGATAATCTTCATCAACGGCAACGCTGGGTAATAAAGTTAGGAACGGCTACAACCATTTATATCATCGCCTCCTTGCAAATCTATATATCGGCGGCGATGTTATTACCTTGGTTTTTACCAACAGTTTTGTTTTGGAATTATATTCGTTTAGCATTCAGGGAAAAGTCTCATGTTTAACTTAAAAAAACTCCAATCCATTTTGTTAATATCTGCCTTGATTACAACTTCTTCCTCAGTGCCTCTACAAGCGGCAATTAGACAACAACCGCATCCCGTCTTAACAGAAAGCAATGAGACATATCTAGCTTTATCGTGGGGTGATATCTGGAAGAAATTACGTCGTAAAAGGAAAGGAGGGGGCGGGAGAGGAGGAGCGATTTGCGCGATCGCTCCCTCTAAACTGGTAGACGCAGATTCGCTTTATTCAAAGCAAGGGGAAATCCTTGAGATTTGGAGCGATCGCCCTCTGTTCCTCTGGAATATCCCAGGTGGAACGGTAACGCGAATTGAGCTATCTCGTCAGGGGAATAAGGAGGCATTCTGGGAGCGACCAATTAAAGGAGAGACAAGAGCGGTTTATGATGGTGAACCCTTGCAACCTGGACAGTCTTATGTATGGAAGTTGTCTGCTTCAGAGCCGTACCCAATTGAAACCAGCGTCAGGTTTCAAGTGATGGAACCGGAAACACGCGATCGCATTTCAGCCGAATTGATTTCAATAGCACTCGTACAGCAGCTTAAAGACCCATCACCAGAGGCTTTGGCAATGGAGAAAGTCTACTATTTTGCCGAACGCGAACTCTGGTCAGATGCGCTGCGGGAACTCTATTCGGTGCCAAATCCCTCAGCGGAATTAAGGAATGCGATCGCGCTTCTTCAAGCTCATAATTTCTGTGCAGAAGATGAGCCAAAAGATTCTGCATCTTGATAGGCTACGGCTTGTGTTTTTGCATAAGTTCCCCTTGCCCAAGGATATTATATGTAAGCGGACAATATCTTAAACGCTGCGATCGCACTCCTACAGCTATGGAATTAAAAAGATTTTTCTTGCTTGCGTCTAGCACAGTTCTACTGACTGGGTTGCAGACTTGTTGGCTGAATTTTCCGGTGACATTTAGTGGATCTGCGGTGATGGCGCAGACGGTTGAGGAGAGGAAGGCGCAAGCATATAAACTTTATCAGCAAGGTAATCAGCAGTATAAGACTAGCCAATTTCAGGAAGCATTACAGTCTTTTCAAGAAGCGCTCTTAATTTATCGGGAACTAAAAGATACCAAAGGCGAAGCATTAACCGTGAACTACATCGGGTTAATTTATCGCAGTCTCAGCCAATATCCAGAAGCCCTGAAATTTTATCGGCAAGGTTTAGAGATTTTCAGAAAACTCGGCGATCGCTGGAACGAAGGAACTGCACTTAACAACATTGGCTCAGTTTATAGAAGCTCAGATCAATATGCTCAAGCACGAGATTTCTTTCAGCAAGCCTTATCTATTCGTCGAAAAGTTCAGGATCGCGAAGGCGAAGGGGTAACTCTTAGTAACCTTGGAACGATTTATCATGGTTTGGGTCAATATTCTCAAGCATTGGAATTATACGAGCAAGCCTTAGTTATTCGTAGAGAAGTTGGTGATTTTCAAGGTGAAGTAGTAACCCTCCTTAGCTTGGGAGTTATCTATTATGATTTAGGTCAATATAATCAAGCACTGGAAACTTATCAGCAAGCTTTGAATGTAAGCAGAAAAATTAATAACAAAAATGGAGAAGCTCTTGTTCTGAATTCAATGGGAACAGTTTATATGAGCCAGGGTGACTATTCCAAAGCATTAAATTTGTATCAGCAAGCTTTAATTATTGCTAGAAAAATTGGCGTGACTGGTCTGGAAGCAGCGCTACTCAACAATATTGCCGAATTTTATAGATATCAAGGTCAATATTCGCAAGCATTAGATTTTTATCAGCAATCTCTAGTTATATATAGGAAAATCGGCAGCTTTGGTGGTGAAGAAACAGCTATTAACAACATGGGTAAAACTTATGATAATCAAGGTGATTATTCCCAAGCGCTGAAACTTTTTCAACAAGCTTTAACTATTTCCAGGAAAATAGAGAATTATCCAGGTGAAGGACGAATTCTGAGAAATATGGGTAGTAACCTCTATCAATCTGGGAAGCTAGCGGAAGCTACAGAAACCCTAACTGCTGGAATTAAGGCTTTAGAGTCTCTACGGTCAGGATTGAGTGATAGCAATAAAGTATCAATTTTTGAAACCCAGGCTAGTATCTACCGTCTACTCCAACAAGTTTTTATTGCCCAAAATAACATTAATGATGCTTTAGAAATTGCTGAACGAGGGCGTGCAAGAGCATTTGTGGAGCTATTGGTAAAGAGATTATCTTCAGAAACTAGAGGTAACGTTACTTCCCCACCACCACCAAATATTGCCCAAATTACACAAATTGCCAAAGCTCAAAATGCGACTCTCGTTCAATATTCAATTATTGATGATGACTTTAAAAGTCAAAATAAATCGCAAGTCAAGCAAACAGACCTTTACATTTGGGTGATTAAACCTACAGGCGAAGTAACCTTCCGCAAAGTTGACCTAAAACCATTGCAGCAAAAAAATACCTCTTTAAAAGACCTTGTTAGCTCTAGCCGTGACTCAATCGGAGTAGACGATCGCAGTATTTTTAAAGCAGAAGTTGTAAATCCAGGTAATCAAGAAAACTCAGCCAAAAGCTTACAGCAACTTCATCAACTATTAATTTCGCCCATCGCCGACCTTCTGCCCACCGACCAAAATCAGCGTGTAATTTTTGTCCCGCAAGGTGAATTATTTGTAGTTCCCTTCGCCGCACTGCAAGATAAAGATGGCAAATACTTAATTGAAAAACATACAATTTTGTCCGCACCTTCAATTCAGGTACTAGAACTAACACGCGCCTCACGGGAAAAGGTGAAGCAAGCATCCGCCAAAGATGCCATCATCATAGGAAATCCCACCATGCCCAGCGTAGCGCCTAAAATTGGAGAAAAGCCGCAACAGCTAGCTTCCTTACCAGGAGCAAAACGAGAAGCCGAAGAGATTGCTCCTTTATTGAACACCAACGCCCTTACTGGCAATGCAGCCACCAAAACTGCTGTTTTATCACGAATATCTCAAGCTAGAATTGTGCATCTGGCAACCCACGGCTTATTTGATGATTTCCAGGGATTGCAAAGCGCGATCGCACTCGCACCCACTAGCAGCGATCGCGGTCTACTCACTGCCGAAGAAATCCTTAATCTGAAACTAAATGCAGATTTAGTTGTCCTGAGTGCTTGCAACACCGGACGCGGGCGCATCACGGGTGATGGGGTAATTGGACTATCCCGCTCTTTGTTTATCGCCGGTACTCCCAGCGTTGTTGTCTCCCTGTGGGCTGTCCCCGATGCTCCCACGGCTGAATTAATGACCGAGTTTTATACTAATCTTTACCAAAAGAAACTTGATAAAGCCCAATCCTTGCGCCAAGCAATGCTCAAGATGATGGAAACACACCGCGATAATCCTAGAGCTTGGGCAGCTTTTACCTTAATTGGTGAAGCTGAGTAGGAGCATCGGTTGAGTAATCAGAATTTACGTGTAGGGAGAAGCATATCCTTTCCAAAGGGTATACTTCGCCCCTACTTAAATATTCCCGAATAGGATACTAGGAGGAATTAGTAATGTCCCGTATTTCTCGCCGTCATTTCTTACAATTCGCTGGCTCAACTATAACTACTTTGGGATTGAGCCAGTTAGATATTATCAACAAAGGAAATCGCTACGCTCAAGTTCTGGCGCAAAATACCCCGCGCAAGCTTGCTCTTTTAGTGGGAATTAATGATTATCCAGCAAACGATCGCTTTCTTAGAAATCTGGAAGGATGCGTTACTGATGTCGCTTTGCAAGAAGAACTCTTGGTTCATCGTTTTGGTTTTAATCCCAGTGATATTGTCAAGTTGACGAGCAATCAAGCTCCCGCTCAACAGCCGACGCGCAACAATATTTTTACAGCGTTTGAAGAACACTTAATTAAACAAGCTAAACCGGGAGATGTGGTTGTTTTCCATTTTTCCGGTCACGGTTCTCGATTGCGCGACCCCAATCCCATCCAAGGTTGTTCCAATCAGGCATTCAATGATGAATTTAATAGCACTTTAGTCGTTGCTGATGAGGGACAAAAAGGTTTGGCACCAGACATCATGGGGCGCACCTTGTTTCTGTTGATGTCTGCTTTAAATACAGAAAATGTCACAGTCGTACTAGATAGTTGTCACTCTGGCGGTGGTACTCGTGGCAACTTTCGAGTACGTTCCGTACCCGGCGATAAACTCAATCCCAGTCCTGAAGAAATCGCCTATCAAAAAAGCTGGATGGAACGCCTGCAACTGTCCGAAGCTGAACTTGCTCGTCGTCGCTGTGCAGGTGTCGCTAAAGGGGTTGTTTTTGCCTCTGCTCAACGAGAGGAAGAAGCTTTAGATGCTGAGTTCGATGGCTTTTCTGCTGGTGCGTTTACTTACCTGATGACGCAGTATCTCTGGCAAAAAACCGATACGGTGGGAAGCGCGATCGCTCAAATCACTACTGGCATAAATTCACTTTCTAGTCAAGTTCCTTTAGCAGATGGCGACCCCAAAAAACCAGTTTATTTCATCAACAAACAACTCCCTCCGACTGATGCCGTAATTACCAAAGTAGAAGGCGATAAGGCAACTTTGTGGTTGGGAGGAGTAGACTCTGAAAGTCTAGAAGCTTTCCAACCCGGTGCTACATTCGCAATTGTCGATGACAAAGGGCAAACATCGGGAAAATTGCAATTAATCTCTCCTCGTAGCGGCTTAAGGGGAGAAGCGAAACTGGTAGACAAAGCAACTAATACATCTCTAAAACCAGGGACGCTGCTGCAAGAAGCAAGTCGGGTTGTGCCAGCAGATTTGAAGTTAAGCATTGGTCTCGATCCGTCTTTAGCAGGAGAGACGAACGCGGCTAAACAGGAACTCTCCGCGATTAATCGCATTGCAGCGATGCCTGCACAATCTGGAAATGTCCCCTATCCGGGAGGGGTGCAGTACATCTTCAGTCGGATGACGGCAGATTATCAGCAAAAACTGCAAAAGCAAGGGGCAAATCTTCCAGCCGTCGGCAGTATTGGTTTATTTACCGAAGGACTGGAACTGGTGCCGAAATCCTTTGGCGAACCAGGGGAATCGGTAACGGCAGCGGTGGAGCGTCTGGCAGCTAAACTCAAATCTCTGTTAGCAGTTCGGATTATTAAAAAGACTTTGAATGCCGATTCTTCGCAGCTTTCTGTAGAAGTTTCGATGAACTTGGTAGAACAACCCAATCAAACCCTTGCTAGAACTTCCAGTCGAGGTAGAAACACTCGTCAGGAGTTGGAACAAACTTATGCTAATAAGTTACCAGTGAATAAACTATTTCAGTTTCGAGTTACCAATCACGAGTCTAGCGACCTCTATCTGACAACTCTACTGATTGACTCGACTGGGGGATTAGTGGTGGTGTTTCCCTATCAGTGGCCTGCGTCAAATGAGACGATGAAATTACGACCCAATCAAACGCAACTAATTGGCGACCCGCAACAGATGAAATTGAGAGCGATCGCAACCGGAACAGGAGAAGCGCTGGTAATTGTCAGCCGTTCACCCCTAGAAAGAGCTGTCAAGACATTAGCATCTCTAGCCGCTGAACTAAATCAAGATAGAGGAGCGTTGGAGTTAAAAGAGCCAGTTGAGGTGATGGGGGATTTACTTGATGATTTGAGTGGTGAGCGTGGTGGAATCGCTGTAGAAGCCATACCCATGAACACTTCAGAGATGGCTACTTTATCAATCGCCTTTCAGGTAAGCGATTAGAGACTCACGGATTTAGAAGGAAAGAAAAAAGCATCTGAAACCGCTGTTGAGCAATTTCATCCTCAACTGAGGCAAGGAAATTGTCAAAATATTTACGAACAGCGCACTCTTCGGAATCTTTGGGAAGAAGTTGAGTGAATTTTTACATAACCTCCCAAGATGGGAGATATATAAGTGCTTAAGCAAAATTAATTACATATTCGGTTCCGACTTTTTTTAGCACATTCTTGACATACTTTACTAAACTTTTCCAGTCCCGATAAGCCTCTATCTCTATCCATTCATATTTCATAAACTTCCATAAGATTTCAATTAAGTTGAGTTCGGGTGAATAAGGGGG
>NZ_JAMPJZ010000065.1:0-31513 GCF_039961835.1 Trichocoleus sp. ST-U1 | reverse complement strand
GGAGAGTTCTTGAGATGGGCAAAAGAGGAGACAAAAGATTTTCAGCCAGGAAAGTTGTACTTCTGGATCGGGAAGTCTCACCTGAAAATGCTTGCTTTCAATCCAGGTTCTCCCCCTCTTGACTTGACGATTCACCAACCCTGATGATCGCTCTTACTGTTTTTTCTGCTTTCCAGACTGAGCCAGCTTAGAAAATAAGGAGTCCGTCGTAATGTTCCAGACCCCGCAAGAATTTTTGACTTACGTCAAAGAAAAAAACATCCAGATCATTGACCTCAAGTTCATCGATATGCCGGGTATCTGGCAGCATTTGTCGATGTATCACGACCAAATTGACGAAAGTAGCTTTACCGAGGGCGTACCCTTCGATGGCTCTAGTATCCGGGGTTGGAAAGCCATCAACGAATCAGACATGGCAATGGTGCTAGATCCGACAACTGCCTGGATCGACCCATTTATGGCAGAGCCGACTTTAAGCGTCGTCTGTAGCATTATCGAACCCCGGACGGGCCAACCTTACAGCCGCGACCCCCGCACCATTGCTCAGAAGGCAGTAGACTACCTAATTTCCACCGGCATTGGCGATACAGCCTTCATTGGCCCGGAAGCTGAGTTCTTCATCTTTGATGATGTCCGCTTTGACCAAAACCAGCATGAAGGCTATTACCACGTAGACTCCGTCGAGGGACGTTGGAATTCTGGGAAAAAAGAAGAGGGTGGCAACCTCGGTTATAAACCTCGCTACAAAGAGGGTTATTTCCCAGTCGCGCCGACGGATACCTCCCAGGATATGCGGACAGAAATGCTGCTGACGATGGCGAAGTGCGGGGTGCCGATTGAAAAGCACCACCACGAAGTTGCTACCGGCGGACAGTGCGAACTGGGTTTCCGCTTCGCAACTTTGGTGCAAGCTGCTGACTATCTGATGACTTACAAGTACGTCATCAAGAACGTTGCCAAGAAATATGGCAAAACAGTCACCTTCATGCCGAAGCCACTGTTTAACGACAACGGTTCTGGGATGCATACCCACCAGTCGATTTGGAAGGATGGGCAGCCGCTATTCGCAGGCGATAAGTATGCTGGCTTAAGCCAAATGGCGTTGCACTACATCGGTGGCATCCTCAAGCACGCACCGGCGCTGTTGGCTTTGACCAATCCCACAACCAATTCTTACAAGCGCTTGGTGCCCGGTTTTGAAGCACCCGTGAACTTGGCTTACTCCCAAGGAAACCGTTCTGCCTCGATTCGGATTCCGCTATCTGGTACCAATCCTAAAGCGAAGCGCTTAGAGTTCCGTTGTCCGGATGCGACTTCTAACCCCTACTTGGCGTTTGCTGCCATGCTCTGTGCGGGTCTAGATGGTATCAAAAACCAAATTGACCCCGGTGAATCCCTGGATAAGGATATTTACGACCTAACCCCAGAGGAACTGGCGAATGTTCCTTCCACCCCAGGATCGCTCGAAGGTGCCCTGGAGGCGTTGGAAAACGATCACGCTTTCTTGACCGAGACGGGCGTGTTCACCCCAGACTTCATCCAGACTTGGATTTCATACAAGCTCGATAACGAAGTCAACCCGATGCGGCTGCGCCCCCATCCCTACGAGTTCGCTCTCTACTATGATTGCTAATTTCTTTTCTCGCTCATGGGAAGGCAAATTGTGTAGGAACAAAGCTTGACGTTTTTGCTAAGCATTCCTGCCAAATCTAGAGCTTGCCTTTCTTAAAGCGTTCTAAGCTGTGGGGTGGGGTATCCCCTTCCTGGAAAACAACTCATCCCTAGCCCGCCACCCTTATGGGTGGCGCTTTTTCTTGTCCCACTGGAGACAGATGGCAGTTGTCGAAACTGAGTTAACATAAGAAATATGTCTTAACAAAAAGACATATAACCGCGCAGCATTTTCATAGTCGTACTCAGTTTTCAGCACCCATCGTTAGCCTCTATGCAGTCAACCTCAAACCTTGACCCAGCAACTACTATTACTGAGACTTTAACCAAGCTGACCTATCAGACTTTTCAGCAAGGCAAAAATTACTTTGGTTTAGCTCATAAAATATTAAATTCTCAGTTGCTGAATTTAATTTCACCTCCACCGGAGGTGAAAACCAAGCCGATTCCGCCAGAGGTTATACAAAAACTGAAACAAAGGCACGATCGGATTATCGAAGCCGATTGGCAGGATGTTGAGCGAGGTGTATATCCCGCTAGCTTACTGTTTGATAACTCATGGAGCGATTTTTTCCGCTATTATCCGATGGTTTGGCTGGATACGCTGCAAGTGCATCAGCGGGCGAACCAAAAGCGGCATCAAGACTTTTCTCCAAACATTTCCACGGATGGTTATCCAAGCTACTACCTGCAAAACTTCCACCACCAAACTGATGGTTACTTAAGTGACTGGTCCGCGAATCTCTATGATTTGCAAGTAGAAATTCTTTTTGGTGGCACGGCAGATGCGATGCGGCGGCGGATTCTCGCGCCATTGAAACAAGGGCTGAAAGCTTTTGATTCTATTCCACCCAGACAAGTTCGCATTCTGGATGTGGCAAGTGGAACGGGGCGCACTTTGAAATTAATCCGCGGCGCTTTGCCGGAAGCATCTCTGTTTGGAATCGATTTGTCACCCGCTTACTTGCGGAAGGCGAATCAGCTGTTATCGGAAAATCCTGGAGAATTGCCCCAACTCCTACAAGCGAATGCTGAGAAAATCCCTTACGTGGATGAGCATTTCCATGCGGTTACTTGCGTGTTTCTCTTCCATGAGCTTCCAGCAGCGGTGCGTCAGCAGGTGATCGAACAGTGCTACCGAGTCACGAAACCGGGTGGAGTCTTTATTATCTGCGACTCGATTCAGGTCAGCGATGCTCCAGACTTGGTGCCACTGATGGAAAACTTCCCAGAAACATTCCACGAGCCATACTACAAACACTACATAACGGATGATTTGGTGAAACGGTTGGAGAAAGCAGGCTTCGAGAATATTTCGAGTGAAGTTCACTTTATGAGCAAGTATTTGATTGCTCATAAGCCGGTTTCTGAAAAGACAACGGCTTTAGATGGAGAACAAAGCGATCGCAAGCTCATGGTTTGAAACACGGTGTCGAGAAGTAGCAACAGAGGGCATCGAGGCTAAGGCTCGTTACTAGGATGGATAGAGCTGTCCTAGTAACGAGAATCAGAAGAAGCGGCTGAAGGCGATCGCTGTATAGGTGATGATTAAACAACTTAACACTTAAAAATAAAAAACTAATCTTTAGAGGTGTCCTCCAAATGTGCCTCTAGGCGATAGAGTTGGTCTAGGCAAACCGCAAAACGATAAGCAGAAGGTATTATGACCACCAACCAGCCTGCTGTGGAAAGTGTTTCCACCCAAGGACTGTCAACAGAGGATCTCGTTACCAATGAGCTGATTGAGGATGCAACGGTAGTCAACTATGTTGATGTGATTCAAACCGTTATCTCCAGCTTGGATCAGGACGATACGGCAATGGTAAGCCGTGGCGAAGACAGCAGCTATCTTTGGAAATTTAAGTACGGTAGCGTTGAGGTGTTTGTGCAACTCACGGGGATTACCGAGGAGGATACTTTCACCGTTTGGTCTTATGTTCTCAAGCTACCTGCCACGAACGAACCGCTGTTGATGCGGAAACTCCTGGAAATGAATTGGTCGGACACGTTTGAATCGCGTTTTGGCATTGTGGAGAACCAAGTGGCAGTGCTGACATCTCGCACTGTCGCCGAGCTTTCTCCTGGAGAAATTTCCCGCGCTGTCACCGTTGTCGCGACGATTGCAGATAATAACGACGAAGCTTTACAAGCTGAATTTGGTAGTTAGTTATTGGTCATTGGTCATTGATTTTAGGCAAATGACAAATGACCAATAACCGCTACTGGCGTTTGATTCCGCTGCTGGAAGCGTCAGGTCGCGTCCAGATGGCAATCGACCGATGGTTACTGGAGCAGCACCATCTGGGTTTGCATCCTCCAGCCTTGCGGTTTTATACCTGGTCTCCACCGGCAATTTCGTTGGGATATCATCAACACCGCTTACCTGCATCTTGGCAGCAGCTGGCTGCGGCGGGTGTAGTGGATTTGGTGCGGCGTCCGACTGGCGGACGAGGGGTGCTGCACCAGGGCGATTTGACCTACATGGTGGTAACGTCAGGACTCGCTGGCAGTCGCATCCAAGCGTACCAGGAAATTTGTGAGTTTTTGATTCAGGGATGGCGATCGCTCGGTCTAGAATTGCACTACGGTTCGACAGGACGGGGTTACATTCACAACCCCAATTGTTTTGGTACCGCGACGGGGGCTGATTTAGTTTTAGCGGATAATTCTAAATTAATTGGTAGTGCCCAGATGAGGCGAGGCAATACCATTTTGCAGCACGGCTCGATCCGTTTGTCACCAGACGCCACGCTATTTGAACAGGTGTTTGGCGAGGCTGCGGAGCCGGTCAAACTACCGATTAACCAACAGGGAGAGGCGCTAATTCTAACAGTTGTAGAAGCCCTGACGGTAGCAGCTAGGGATTGTTTTGGTGTCGAGATGGTGGTGCAGCCCTTTTCTGGCAGTGAGTGGCAGGAAATTTTGGCGCAGCCAGAATTAGCGATTCCCTCACCGAATAAAGTCTCGGAGAATCCAGCCTTACAGAATCAAGATGGACGATGCTAACGCGAGTGACTCTAAGGTCGGATAACTCGGTGCATATCTAGAACTGGCGGAGCAATTTCAGTCTGCGTTAACAGATCGTGAACTTGTCCTCGGTGGTGGGTCTGGTGATTAAAAAAGTGTGCGATCAACAAATCAACTGGATCGATATAAATATTTCCTTGGTTATTGCGGTACTTGATCGTACCGCTCAAGAATTCGTCGTTTAAACTATCTGAGAAGGCTTCGATGCGCTCATCTTCTAATACACGCGCTTTGGTAAGCTTGTCGAAATCCTTATAGAGAATTGCGTCAAGTCCGGTTGAGGGGACTTCTTTGCCCTCAAACCGCGATAACCAAATGCGATCGCCTACCATGATGTGATTCAGCGTCCCGTGAATACTTTTGAAGAAGGCGGGTCTGATGCGCTTACGTTCTACATCATCCAAACGAGTGCAAACTTCATAAAGTCTGCGATTTGCCAGCGTGTTGTAGCGTGCGAGCATCTGGAAGTGCTGTATGAGCATATTCAGACTCGTTTTCTAGTGTCAATTAATCAGTGGTTGATTTTGCGATCGCTTGTAACTGCAAACTCGGCGGATAGGTGCCCTCTGCCTTAACCCGCTTGATTTCTACTTCCGTAATCAGTAAATTCAGCTTCGATGCAACAGCGCGGACAACATCGCCCCGGTCGATAATACCGGCGACTGTCCCAGCCGGTGAGAGGACAGTAATCCAATTTAACTGCTTGGCTTCCATGCAGTTAATCACTTCTACCAAAGGCATTTTCTCTTCAACAGTGGCAATTTCCGTCAGGGGATGCACAATACTATGCAGATTTTGCGTTTCCCACAGACCGCGCTCTACGAAATGCAAATCTTCAACAGAGACTAAACCGCGATAGCGACCTTCACTCGCCGCAAAGTAAACCGGAAAGTGGGAAGCTTCCAAAATGTACTCATCGGCAAACTGGCGCAAGGTCTTGTTCGCATCCACCACCCGAAATTCTTGGGTCATGGCGTCTTTCGCCACGAGCTGAAGCAAGGATTCTTGGAGGGTGGTCATCTGGTCGTAGGAACGGGCGTTGCGAATCCCAAACCAGCCGAGTAAGGAAATCCAGAAGCCACTGAACCACTGATCCTTGAAAGCAATAATCGCCACTCCGACAGCGATCGCGCCCCAACCTAAAATTAAACCGCTTTTGGCTGCCCAACGGACGCCCTGAAAGCGGTCTCCGGTAAACTTCCACACGGCTGCTTTCACAACTTGTCCGCCATCTAAGGGGAGACCAGGAATCAGGTTGAATAATGCCAAGACTAGGTTAATCTTTGCCAAGTCTAATGCCATGACCTGCACGATACCGGAGATTGGCAGTCCATGAGCCACTAGGTAAAATAGCGAGTACAGCACTAAGCTAACCGCAGGGCCAGCGATCGCCACTTGAAAGGCTGCTTCTGGGGTTTTGGATTCCCGGTCAATTGCTGCTATCCCGCCAAATAGAAATAAAGTAATCGAATTCACTTCGATTCCTTGCGATCGCGCGACTAAACTGTGACCCAATTCGTGCAGTAAAACCGAACCAAACAGCAATAAAGCCATTAATAATCCCGCACCCCCGCCGAGGACTGGACCCAAGACGGGTGAGAAATCCAGGGCATTCGCAAAGGCGATCAAAGCTAAAATAAAAAACCACGAATAATCTATAAATAGCGGAATTCCGAATAGAGAGCCAACTCGCCAAGCTGCCTGCATCAAACTTTCCCATCTAAATCCTTGCACTTACCAGGATATACGACGGCTCTTGTAGAAGCATGAATGATGGAAAATGAAGCGTGAAGTAGGAGAGTGAGCCTTGCCGACCTTTGGGGTAATTGGTGAGCAGTGTCCACCCTACTAACTTCACTGAAAAGACAGTTATTATCGAGCGAGGGCTTCTAAAGGAGACCCGTATTGGTCAGTCCTAAGATGGCACCTGTTCCCAGGATGTGTCCAAAACTCAAACCCGCAATAAATTGAGCGGCGCTAAAGTTCTTACCAAAACCGGGCAGTGGGAAAGGCAGTTTAGGGCCAACTCCCGGCTTTTGGACAGCGTTGCGGGCCAGAAAAAGACCCAGAATGTTGAAAGCAGTCATGACAATGAATACACCAGGGCCGATTGTTGGTGTTGAAGGAACTGTCTGCTGCAATGCTGCAAGTAAACTTAAGTCAATCAATTTCTTTTCTCCTGCTTTGATAAAATCAGCAACGAAGGGATTATAAAACGCGGAGGGAACTGTTGATTCTTCCTGATGGATGAGCTAAATTTTTAAGTCACCCAAAGCAGAAACAATGGCCTTTTAAAGGGCGCCTGCGTTGGTTAATCCAAGGATGACGCCTGTTCCAATAATGTGACCGAAGCTCATTGTCGCTAGGAGTTCAGGCACTGTAAAATTGCGTAACAAAGCGGGTTTAGCCAGGGGCAGGTCTGGCCCTACTCCTGGCTTCTGGATAGCGAAGCGACCGATGGCGATCGCCAACAGGTTGCACAGAATCATCACCAATCCGACCATTGGAGTCCACGATGGGGTCGCGGGAACGGTAGATTGTACAGCGGCGAGTATTGTCAAGTGAATCAAGTTCTTGTCTCCTGCTTGGACACAAATATCAAAACCCAAAGTATTATAGAAACCTCTTAGTAAAAAGTCGGAATTTGTTTTAACAGTTAACAGTTATATTAATTTTTGATACAAATCGAAAAAATTTAATGCGAGTCAAGATTTGCGGGATTACTAAACCAGATCAGGGGCAAGCGATCGCGCAACTGGGAGCAACCGCCCTAGGATTTATTTGCGTGTCCTCCTCCCCGCGCTACGTCAGTGCAGTTCAAATCCGCTCCGTGATGGAACGCTTACCCCCTGACGTTGAGCGGATTGGTGTCTTTGCCAACACAACGCTGGAAGAAATCTATCAATGTGTCGCCGTCGCTAACTTGACAGGCGTGCAGTTACATGGCGGAGAAACACCAGAATTTTGCCGTCAGTTGCGCCAATTGCTGCCCAGCGTGGAAATCATCAAAGCGCTGAGAGTGAAAACTCTAGAGGATTTAACTCAGGCGGATATCTATGCAGAGTGTGCGAATACCTTGTTGCTGGACGCCTATCATCCCCAAATGTTGGGAGGTACTGGCAAAACGTTGGACTGGAAGAACCTCCAACAGTTCAATCCTAGCTGTCCCTGGTTGCTTGCCGGTGGCTTGACACCAGACAATATTTTGGACGCGATCGCTCAATTGCATCCTAGCGGGATTGATTTATCGAGTGGTGTCGAGCGATCGCCGGGAGATAAAGATTTAAATCGAGTTGCGGATTTATTTGAGAAACTGCGGGGAACACGGTTCAAGTTGTAGGCAGCTTCGCCCTTTTGGCACGATCGCCTCCTGCTAATGGGCGAACAGGTAGAACGAGAGCAAACCAATCCAGTTAGTTTACCCGACTGTGCGAAGTGACAAGCACTTTCTTAAAAGTACTTTGGAGATGTAGAACACCAACAAATCCAAAGGAATCCACATCATGCTTGCTAACGAATCCAATCAAACCTTCACCAATCAAGCTCAGTTTAATAAACTCGTTCTAGGGTTAGGTAGCTCTGGATCGGCAGTTAGAGAATTACAACAAATATTAACGGAAAGGTGCGCTTATTTCGGAGCTATTCACGGAATTTTTAATCAAGAAGTAGAATATGCCGTCATTGTTTTTCAGAATTGGGTTTTCCTCAAAGAAGATGGTATTGTCGGGCCGCTGACTTGGCAAGCACTTTATACAGGCGCTCCGGTTAATATGCCTATGCTGAAGCGCGGAGCTAAAGGTGAAGCGGTAATTACACTTCAACAGGTACTATTTGTAGCTGGTGACTTTAATGATGAAATTAACGGCGTATTTGGGCCGCGCACCGATGCTGCTGTTAGATTCTTCCAAAAACGCAACGGTTTATTAGTAGATGGAATTGTTGGTGAAAAGACTTGGTATGCTCTTTCTCAAGTGCGCCAGCAAATGGGGGGATGCTGATTGTAAAGCCATTTTGTTCTCTTGTTTGCAACATCTAGACTTCTTAGCCTCCCAATTTATCGGGGGGTGGCGGAATTGTTAATGTAGCGCTTTATGAACCAAATGGTATAAAAACCCGATCCATTAACCGTTATAGGGACACGGCCTTGCCGTGTCCCTACTTTAAGAAATTAGGAGTTTTTCTCTTGATTAGGAGCGAAATCTCCCTGCTGTTACTGCCAACAACGCTTAAAAGAAAGCGGGTTGGTGACGAATTAAATTAAGGAACTCTTCACGAGTTTTTTGCTCGTCCTGAAATACGCCGACCATCGCACTGGTAACAGTCCAAGAACCGGGCTTCTGGACGCCTCGCATTACCATACACATATGGGTAGCTTCCATGACAACAGCGACTCCCTTCGGCTCAAGAATCGTCTGCACCGCTTCAGCAATCTGGCGCGTCAGCCGTTCCTGTACCTGCAAGCGGCGAGAATACATCTCAACAATCCGAGCAAGCTTGCTAAGACCTACCACTTTTTGGTTAGGGATATAGGCGACGTGCGCCTTACCCATAAATGGCAGCATATGGTGTTCGCAGAGGCTAAAGACATTGATATCCCGGACAAGAACCATCTCGTTGTGACCCTCATCAAAGATAGCTCCGTTGACAAGGTCTTCTAGCGACTGAGTATAGCCACTGGTAAGAAAGCGCATTGCTTCTGCTACTCGCTTAGGCGTTTTGAGTAAGCCTTCCCGTTCCGGGTCTTCACCCACTCCCAGTAGCAACGTCCTTACAGCACTCATCATCTCATCGTTGAGTTCTTCCGGAGGCGGCTGCAAATTGGGTTCTCTACCATTCATTGTGTTGCGGTCAGGTCGCGGCGGAGCAATTTTGGCGCTCAAATCGCCTGATGGGTTAGAGCCATTAGAACCGTGGGAAGAAGCAGTAGTCATGATTCAGTCTTTGTTAAGGTTTGGAGTGGTTAACGGAGTGATGAGTTCGTTAGGGATTTTTTGAGACTGTTGAGTGATGAATTTAGGTTTAATTCATCATTCAAAACTTACAACTCATAAAACGCCAGCGTTCGGCATTAAGGTTAATTCCTCAATCACTGCCTGTTCTGGCACTAGAGCCATATGCAGAATCGATTGGGCAACGATTTCTGGTGTTAACATGGCTGAACGGTTCAGTTCGACTTGAACCGTTTCTGTGTCCCAAATTGGGGTATTGACAGCACCTGGAGAGATCGTCACAACGCGAATGCCTTTGGCTCGTTCTTCTGCTGCCAGGGTTTTCGATAAGGCAATCAGAGCCGCTTTGCTAACGTTGTAGGCACCCCAGCCAGGAAAAGGTTGCTGACCGGCAATAGATGCCACATTAATAATTATCCCAGAGCCGCGATCGCGCATCGAGGGCAAAATTCCCTGGATACACTGAAACGCGCTGGTGAGATTTAGGTCAATCACTTGTTGCCATTCGGATAAAGGTGTTGACATAATCTCGCCGGTGTAGCCCATCCCGGCATTGTTCACCAGAACATCAATCGAGCCAAAGGAGTCAGCGATCGCGGCGACCTTTTCTCTTACCTGCTCAATATCGGCTAGATCCAGGGCATACGCTTTCGCTGTCACCCCGGTCTTCCGAGCAGCTTCAGCGACAGCCTCTAATTTAGACTCAGAGCGGCTGACTAAAGCCACATGGAATCCTGCTTTCGCAAATGCCAAAGCTGTCGCCTTGCCAATCCCACTACTGGCCCCGGTAATCAAGGCACGCCGTTCGATTGGAGAAGTCATCAATTCTTCCCGTATTTTTTGATTAGGTAGCCATCAGCTCTTTGCTTACTTTTCCTACTTGGTTTGGCTACCCTGTAGGAAAGCAAAATAAGCTCAAGCGATCGCCTAGGGGAACGCTTACTACGTACAGTTCTCATTTTTTGAGTCGTTGTCTACGATCGATTCGCTATCGCCGTTAATTGCTTGCCAGCTCAGCGCTAATTTCTTAAAAGACAACTCCTCTCAACTGAGAACTTGTAATAATTTGTTACCTTGTTGATTATACCACTCGTCACAGCGTCTTCTAAGGTAAACCCCCGCTAGGCAGAGATTTCCGTATAAACGCCAATACTCCGAAACTTTTGATAACGTAGCTCCCGCCGCTGTTGAGAGGTCATCTGGGAGAGTTCTTCTAAGTTTTGCAACAGAGCGTCTTTTAAGATGGCAGCTGCCTTTAGCGGCTCGCCATGAGCGCCGCCAACAGGTTCGGGCAACAGAACATCGAGAATGCCTAAGTTTTTCAAATCCCAAGCCGTAATTTTTAGTGCTGTGGCTGCTTGGGGAGCTTTGGAAGCATCTTTCCACAAAATTGCTGCACAAGCTTCGGGGGTCGCAACGGTATAAACGGCGTGTTCAAACATTAATAGTCGGTCGCCGACGCCAATTCCCAACGCACCGCCAGAACCACCTTCCCCGATAACGGTGCAGAGGATCGGGACATCCAGGCGGAACATCTCCCGCAAATTATAGGCGATCGCTTCTCCCTGCCCCCGTTGCTCGGCTTCCACACCCGCCCAGGCTCCCGGCGTATCGATAAACGTGAGAATCGGCATTCCAAAGCGATTGGCGTGTTCCATTAACCGCAGCGCCTTGCGGTAGCCGCCTGGAGCAGGCATCCCAAAATTCCGGGCGACATTATCCTTAGTATCGCGGCCCTTTTGATGACCCAGCATCACAACGGGACGCCCACCCAGACGAGCTACGCCGCCGACTAACGCTGGGTCGTCATTCCCACCGCGATCGCCGTGTAGTTCCATCCATTCATCGCTCATGGCCTGGATGTAGTCTAATGTACTGGGACGCCGAGGATGCCGAGCCAGTTGCAGCCGCTGGGACGGGGATAAACTATTGAAAATCTCCTCACGAAGTTGCACTGCTCGTGCCTCCAACTGACGAATCTGATCGGAGACATCGACGTCCTGATCTTCTGCAAGTTCGCGAATTTGGTCAATTCGTGCCTCTAGTTCGGACAGAGGCTTTTCAAAATCTAGAAGTAACGGCTTGCGCTCAGAAGAAGTTGACATAGTTCCTAGTCAGCGATCGGTGGTCAGTAGTGCAGCGACGAGCATAGGGGGTCGCCCTTACAATGCTCAGTAGTCAGTCAGTTGTCAGTAGTCAGCCGTCAGGAGTTAGGAGTCAAAGAAAGAAGTAACACTAGACAAAAAATAACTAGCCTTTTTCTATCAACTGACAACTGACTCCTGACTCCTGACTAATAAGTCAACAAAGGTCGGAATCCATGCCTCACGGAGGATTCACCGATTTGCTCCATCTTCTCCACGGTAATTTGATTGCGTCCCCAAGAAAAGTTGGTGTGCCACTTTTCAAATTCCAATAGCATCGATTCGGCAAAACAGGCGAATAACTGGCGTCCCGGAGCTTCCATCAAATTGACGATTTTCATAATCCGCCAGTCAATATCCAGGGAATGCTCAACAATCCCCCCATTGACGACATAGACGCCCGGATGCTGAATTTTTGTTGACAGGTTTTTCGGGTAGCCCCCATCAATCAGCAAACAAGGTTTTTTCAAAACCGTGGGGTCAATTTCCATCCCTTTGGGCATACTGGCTACCCAAACTACAATATCAGCCAAAGGCAGCGCCGCTTCCAATCCCATGATTTTGCCTCTGCCGAGTTCCGCCTGCAAAGCTTGCAATCGCTCTTGCTTCCGGGCAATCAGCAACAGTTCTGGCACCTCAGTTCGAGCATCTAGCCAACGACAGACAGCGCTGCCAATATCGCCTGTAGCTCCACAAACCGCCACAGTTGCTTTACTGAGATCGATGCCCAGCTCTTTCGACACTTCTTCCAATTGGCGACAGATAATGTAAGCCGTATGGGTATTGCCGGTAGTGAACCGCTCAAATTCCAGTTTGATATTGCGAACCTGCTTACTTTCATGCAGGTTGAATTCTTCAAAAATAATCGAGGAAAAGCCGCCCAGCGCACTAATGTTAATGCCATGTTTTTGAGCATGAGCCATTGCGTTGAGAACTTTCCGGACTGCTGTCTTACCTCTCCCACTGGCCAGCATTTCTGGTACAAAGCAAGATTCCACATACCGACCTTCGATTTTTTGCCCGGTAATGCTGGTGACAGTGATGTGATCGACGATTTGAGGCGGAGCGCTACACCAAAAATCTAGCCCTTGATCGGCATATTCTGGGTAGCCAAGCTCTCTAGCCACAGATTGAGCGTGTTGCAAATTAGTAAGGTGACCGATTAAACCAAACATGAATGGTTCTAACTACGCCTCTGGATAGGAAAGGAAGGTGGAAGGGAAAAAATAGTTAAATACTCTTAACAATAGTACAAAAAATTGCCGCTCTTCTGAGCGGCAGGTTGATTTACATTGATAAATGGCTGTTTTCTTGCCTTCTAGCGAGCGAAAAGCTCGGATCAGACGTTTACAAGCGCGGGTTTTTGTTCGGTTGAGGCTGGCGTAGCGATCGGATCGTAGCCGAGCTGTTGGGTAATCCGTTCTCTGGCTAAAAGGCGGTACTCCCAAAAATGCTCTCCAGCGGCACATAAGCCGAGATACATATTTAGGAATTGAGGCTTTTGGCGTAAAATCAGCCAAAGCTGTCGCCAAAATTGACCGCGAATTTCAGGTCGCCGAATGCCCTGATGCCAAATTAACTGGGCGACTAGCCGCAGTCCTTTGCCAGCGGGGAAGTACATATTTTGCGTTCTTCCTGGCGGTGGAACGATGTTGAGGCATTGATTAAAACAGCGTCTGAGATAGTTCTGGGGTTCGTACATTGTCCAGAAGCCTTCTACATACTCTCTGGCAATGTCTGCTAGAGGTCGGCTGGGCGTAAAATTCATCAAGGAATTCTGATCGCCAACTTCGGTGATGCCAACTCCTTCTAATAAACGCTGCTCTTTTTGGAGCCGAGTCCACAAAGCCGTATTCGGCAAGGCCTGCAAAATGCCGAGCATGGGTTGAGGAATACTGGTTTCTTCGACAAAGGCTTGAATGCGATCGCCAGCACCCGCGCGTTCTCCATCGAAGCCGAGAATAAATCCTGCATAAATTAGCATTCCGGCTTCGTTGATCTTGCGACACGCTTCTAAAAGCGGGTTGCGGGTATTTTGAAGCTTTCGAGTGACTTGCAGGCTGTCTTGATCTGGGGTTTCAATACCGAGAAAGACGGCGTAAAAACCGGCTTTTTTCATCAACTGTAGTAGTTCATCATCCTCTGCTAAATTAACAGAGGCTTCGGTCATGAAGGTGAAGGGATAGTTGTGTTCCTGCATCCAAGGAATCAATTCTCTTAGCAAGCGCTTGACGTTGCGCTGATTGCCAATAAAATTGTCATCGACGATGAATAGGGAACCCCGCCAGCCTAAGTCATAGAGGCTTTGCAACTCTGCCAACACTTGAGCCGGTTCTTTGGTACGCGGTTTGCGACCGTAGAGGCTGATAATGTCGCAGAATTCGCAGTTAAACGGGCAACCGCGAGAAAACTGAATTGCCATCATCAAGTAGGCATCTCGCTTCAGTAAATCAAAGCGAGGAAGGGGACTTAGGGTAACATCCGGCTTTTCGATGGAGCGAAAAACACCTTTTTCTTGACCCTGAGCGATCGCTTGCAGAAAGTCCGGTACTGTTAATTCCCCTTCATCCAAAATTAGATAATGTGCTCCAGAGGCGAGAGCGTCTTCAGGAACGGACGTTGGATAAGGCCCTCCAACTGCCACTTTTTTTCCTAACTCGACAGCCTTTTTGATCAGGAAGTGAAAATCTTCTCGTTGTGCCAGCATTGCCGATAGAACAACGATGTCGCACCACTCCCAATCGGCCTCCGTCTCAGTCTTCACATTGCGGTCATAAAACTTAATTTCCCAATCTTTTGGCAACAGTGCTGCAACTGTAATAATTCCCAAAGGAGGGATCACTGCTTTGAGTCCAGCGATTTCCATAAAACGGTCATATGACCAGAAAGACTGGGGAAAAGTGGGGGAGAGTAAAAGCGCCTTCATTGACTCCGTCCTCAAATAGATGACTTGGTTTCAGGCAATTCCCCACTCTTACTCTGCACTACCTGACTTGACATCCCCCACAAGTTATACTAGGCAACTATGCAGCGGCAAGCCCGTAGGCTGACATCCGCATGATATCGCGGGTAGTAAAGCCAATATTGCTCAGCGCTTCGCCGTATTGAATCATGAAGTCTTCAACTAAAGATTCTTTGTCCATTCCCAGAATACTGGCATCCTTTTCGACTTCGTTGAGCATCCGCCAGACGATGGGAAGGTTCTGACGATTAGCTGCTTCAAATTCTGCTTTGGATTCCTCGAAATGGTTTTTCAGCCAAACTTCGCCGTAGTTGAGATGGCTGTATTCATCTTTAACAACACCCTCAGTAATTTTACGGGCGAAGTCATCAGCAACGGGGATATAGATGTTGTAAGCAGCGATCGCAAAGCATTCGATAATTAATGCTTGAATCAGCAAACAGGTCACAATCCCGCCTTCTGCTGCCGCATCTTGGAAATTTTGGTGCAGTCCGGAGAAGAACTTGCGAGCAAATTCTAAATCTGGCGTCACTTCGAGATTCCGCCCGCAGGCTTCAAATCCTTTCTTGTGACGACTCTCCATTTTGGATAAACGGATCAACTGCTCCTTATCTTCTGGCAGCAATTCTGCTAACTTGATGTAATTCTCATGAGCCTCTTGTTCGCCTTCAATCACAATCGCATTGATGCGGCTGTAAGCGTCCTTGTAGGTTTCACTGTGGAAGTCAATTTCTAGGCTGGTTTCAAGCGACGGCATAAATCTCCTGTCTGCTCCTCACGAATAGGTCGATCCTAGACCGACCTAAATTTCTGTGGAATAGTAACGTAACTTAATCTAATAATTGTACTGTACCTATCCTGGAGCCAAACGGGATCAGTCAATTTAAGTAAGTATTCATGCCTAAGAAAAATCCACAGGGTCGATTGTCAGTCACTCAGCTTTCCCATCTGGCGAACCCGCTATTGCTGTTGCTAGGCGCTTGTGTCGTGCTATTACCGCTGGGGATTGTCTTCGTCACCTCTTTTGACAAAGTGGGTGCGACACCTGGAGGAAGCTTCTTTCCATCTAACCTCAGCTTTGCCAACTACCGCGAAGCTTGGAGGCGCGGTAACTTTTTATTAGCGTTTGCCAATTCAACCCTAGTGGCGCTAGCTGTAACGGGGTTTCAGACGATTACCGCTGCACTCGCCGGTTATGCGTTGGCGCGGCTGAAGTTTGAGGGGCGTCAGGCAATTCTGCTGATTGTCTTGGCTACGCTGGTAATTCCCTTTCAACTGTTGGTAATTCCAATTTTTTTGGTTTTAAAGTGGGGACACTTGATCAACACTTACTGGGCGCTGATTTTACCTACGGCGGCGAATGGATTTGGGATTTTTCTGTTGCGGCAGTATTTTCAAACGATTCCAGTGGAGTTGGAGGAAGCAGCGGCGTTGGATGGGGCAAACCGCCTGCAAATTCTGTGGCGGGTGATGCTACCGTTGTCGCGTCCGGCATTAGTAACGCTGTTTCTATTCACCTTTATTGGGGAATGGAACGATTTATTTAAACCGTTGATCTTTACAACGCGACCAGAATTGAGGACAGTGCAGCTAGCGTTGGCAGAGTTTCAGGAGCAATTTACGAATAATTGGCCTTTGCTGATGGCGGCTGTTGCGATCGCTACCGTACCTGTCGTGTTACTGTTTCTCGTCGGGCAGCGTCAGTTCATTCGGGGGATCGCGGCGACGGGGATTAAGAATTAATCTGACGCTTGCAGGGGATGTCTTCTATATCCCTACAAGATAGTGTGCATATATCCTGTCAATCTTGTTACAGTTTGTCACAATCAGGAGTATGCAGAAACTCGGTATATTTTTAATTGTTTTCTCTTTCCTGCCTTGGGTGGCAATCCTCTTAGTGGTGCCCTTGCTACCGCTAGCGATCGCCCAAAAAGCCATATTGGTTCCGATTCTTGCGGTTGTGGGAGAAATTGCCTTTTGGGTAGGTTTGGTGCTAGTCGGAAAAGAAGCCGCAACCAAATATCGGGCTTACTTGAATCCGGGCACAATTTGGAGGAAGGTTAAAAAATTGATCCGCCCTAAGAAGAGATCGAATTGACCTATCTTGGGAGATATCTGGAGAACCGCGATTAATCGCCTCTGAAGAAAGCGTTTTAGGCGTTATCTGCGATGACTTTGAGGCGAATCGTGCGATCGCCTTCATCATCCAAACTTACCTCCACAACTTCACCCGCAAGGCGTTCCAGGCAAGAAAGGAGCGATCGCAAATGAGGGCTACTTGCGCCAGTGTCTACATACAGCCTATCGGTCAGACTGCCCAGCCGCTTCCAGGTCATGTAAAATTTGGCAATCGTCTGTTCCAGTTGCGCCGCCTGCTTCACCATATCGGCGGCGGTATTTAGACAACCCAGACGCAAAGCTTCCTCTAATGCCATTTCCACGTCAATAGAGGTGCGCTCAATTGCCTGGACTTGGGCGGCGGCGTCTAAGTATTTAGATAAATTCCGGGCATCTGATGTCACCTGTTTAACCGTATCGACATCCGGGTTCCCGGCGACTTCCTCTTTCAGGGCGCTGATGTGAGATTCTGGTAATTTCTCCATTTCCCGCACCAGAGGAGACAGAAATCGGGGGGGAAGAGAACCCGCAGCGGCCTTTTCCTTGACTTCATCTGGTAGCAATTCTGAATTCATGGCTGTCCATTCGTCGGAGAGTTGCCGCACTTCGCGCCTG
This sequence comes from Trichocoleus sp. ST-U1, assembly GCF_039961835.1. Taxonomy (NCBI): domain Bacteria; kingdom Bacillati; phylum Cyanobacteriota; class Cyanophyceae; order Leptolyngbyales; family Trichocoleusaceae; genus Trichocoleus; species Trichocoleus sp. ST-U1. Next base: position 14,027 of record NZ_JAMPJZ010000065.1, on the reverse strand, counting down.
GTAATGCGATCGCCTTTATTCGCCGCATCTGTCACCAGTTGTTGGATTTCTGGGGATGCCTTAGAGGTTTCGATGAAGGCGCGTTTGCTGAAGCTACGAATCGCATCCGGGTCAAGATGTCCCTCTTCTAAGAGGGTATCAGCACTATTTGCCAGTTGAATTAAGGAATACGCCTGACTTTTACTGATTTCCCGTTCTTTCAGCCAATTGAGAAATCCGGTACCGCGTCCGTCACCGCCTTGTTTCTCTCGATCGCGCACAATTCGCAAAATCCGCCCCCGCCAGATTTCTGTCTGCAAGTCGAAGCGATCGCACACCAGCCAAGCATTGTCTACCAGCTTCTGAAACTCAAACTCTGGAATCTGCTCATCCTCTGGATCGGGCAGATCGAAATTTAGATCGACTGGGTTCTGAAGGGCAGCAGCCAGTTCGCTGGGAGATTCGGGTGATTGCACCATTAGTAGCGCTCTATGGGGGTCGATCGCCTTATTATGACACAACCCGTAGCCGCAGACTTTCTAGCACAAAAGCGCGCTCTTTGCAACGTTAAAATACTAAGTCAAATCTTATAGAGGTAAATATGTCAACTAGCACCAACATTGGAAAATTAATTGTGCGTACTCCAGAAATCTGTAGAGGTCGTCTGCGAATTGCAGCGAGGAGAGTTTCTGTTTAAACAATCGCCCTAATCCAACCCGAGCAACAGCATATTTTAAGTGCAGGTTGCTTGCAGCAAAATTCGCTCAATGGTTGGCATTGCAATCTGTGGCTAAGATTCTGGCGTTTGTTTTGATTCTTCAACCAGAGGTGTAGGGGAAGCTTGAGGAATAACGGTAGCACCTCGATATTTTAATCCCGATGTCGGTTGAGACACCGGCATATTTTCTGTTTTACGGACTTTACAAACCTGACCCCGGTATTTTCCTGTAACTTCAACTTCTGCTACTTCAACTGCTGCGGGGGTGGATTCGTAGTTAATCCCGCGATAGCTGAGTTGAGTCTTGTCGTCTTCCTGAAACTCAGATTGAGGCTCAATCTTAGGTTCGGATTGAGCCTCAAATTGAGCATCGACTACAGGCTGACATTGCTGCAAAAGTCGTCTCGCGCTTAGCAGTACAACCAATAGCAGCAATACCTGAATTTGCCAAGGCGCTACAACCAAACTTACAAATAAACCTACAAGAGAAATTGCGGCGGCGAGATAGGAAATTTCGTCAGCAGAATTTTGAAGTATATAGACAGCTAGCAGGGTAATCGCTAGCGGCATGATGAAAGACAAGGACATATTTATCACTTCTGAAGTTACCTCTGAAACTAGAGTGCGAAGTGTATTTAAAAATATAAACGAAGTAGTACTAATCAGCCTACTACTGGTGGATTAATTTTGCTCATCCTTTTGGCTGACCAGTTGAATTTTAAATCGGTCGTATTTAAGAACTGGCTGAGGTTCCAAGCAGAGAAGAAACTATCATAACTGACGGGAATGCGATCGCTACCTAACAATGCGGTTACACATCTCTCTCATCGCTTGCCTTTGGCGACGGCGCGGACTTTGTTTATATAAGCTAGTAGGTGCGGGATCTCCCTGCACCTAGTGGAGTTTGGAATTAAATGGACAACACTTAGGGTAACTTTACTGCTAAAAACGATACAAAGATTCTGAATTTAGAAAATCTGTATCGCGCATAAACTCAAGAATCTCGGACGCGATCGCATCTGCGTGACTTCCCGCCGCATCATGACCGCAGTTGGGGATAATCTTAAACTTAGAGCTGGGCATACAGGCATGAAGTTTTTTGCCATCAGCAACTGGGAACCATTGATCTTGATCGCCCCAAAGAATTAGAGTCGGACAGGCGATCGCACTCAGGTTATCTTGGACGTTACGAATTAAATTCGGTTCATTCTTTACCAAACGCTGAATTTCTTGCGCTGCGTGTTGTAAATCCTCGGCAGTTTTTGTCAAAGCATTCGGAAATTCGACATACGGATAAGTAATCCAGTAAACTTCTTCGGGTGTAATTCGTGTCCAATCCACTACAACTTCCCGACGCCCGAAGGCTACAATTTGCCACAGTAGCGGTGCAAATAGTTGAGTCACGCGCAAGTGATCCGCTATCTTAACTAAATCTAACGGCAAATCTGCTAATAACTGCATCCCCCAAAACGGCAATCGTTTGAGGAAAATCGGTACATTAATTACAACTAATCTATCGAACAAATCTGGATGCGCTTGGGCGGTGGCGAGGGTCACTAATGCCCCCAAAGATAGGGCTACCACAACAGCCGGTTCATCGCATAACGCTCGCACGATCTGCTCTAGTTCGAGCGATTGATGACCGAGTATTTCCGGGTGTGATGGCATCTCGGAAAAACCGTGTCCTTTCGCATCGAAACAGATAACGCGAAAATGTTGTGACAATGGCTCAATCGCGTAACGCCAATTGTAGCTCCAGCTCGCCATTCCATGCACTAAAAATAGCGGTTTACCTGTACCTTTTTCGCCATAAGCAATTTTTACAGGATTCCCGTTAGCATCAGAAATGGTTATCGTTTGACGCCCGTTTGGAAATGTGGCTTCCCACCAGTCTTTCTTACTCATCTGTTGTACAATTCCCTTGAGAATCGAATTCAAGGGTTAGCCAATAAACTTTGCTTGCAAGGAATTAAAAATATCAGATTGGAAAGGAGAAACGAATTAAAGTTTTTAATTTTTAATTTTTATTTAGTTATCGTTTGCCACAGCAGATTCAGGATAAAAAGACTGAAAGCAGCAATGCAAATCACAAAGAGCATCAACCCACCCAACAGCAGAATGATAAACCACCAATCTGCCTTTTGACTCTGCCGAGGAGAAGCTAGATGAGCTTCTAGAAGCATCATGTTTTTAGCATTCGCTTTCCAGGTAGCGTCAAAGAAATCCCCCAACACCGGCACAGTGCCAACTAAAGTCTCAAAAATAATATTTAGCACCATCCGCACCAAAGCTTCTCGTGGTAGACCCAGCAGCGCTGCCTCCAGCACGATATAGCCTGACAAGGCACTTCCTAGTATATCCCCGCCTCCAGGGAGCAGTCCAAGTAGAGGATCGATGCCCACGCGGTAGGAAGTTCCCGGAATCGCGATCGCATTATCCAGAATATAAGTAAGCGATCGCAGGCGCTTAATTCTAGCTGACTTGGCGTCCGTCGATCTTATAGGAGGTTTGGGAGGAGGCTGAGACATCAGAATCGATAATGGGGGAGTGAGTAGCGGATAGGGAAAAAATCGTTACCACCTACTACTGACGGAAAAGGAACAAAGCTTCGTCTTGCTATTGGAATGTCTTGCTGTTGGCATCAGTGTTCAACACCTCAAACCCATCCCTTCTGGAGGTACGGAAGACATTTCTTGCTCCATATCCGTTAGCGTTGTCAGCGTTGAGCTAGGAGTTGCAACTTGTTCGATTTGAGTCAACAGGGTTTGCGCTTGTGTCTCTCCCTTATCAGCCAGTTGCTCTAGGTAGAGCTTGAGTTCGTCGGCAAGGGCACTGGGAAGGTACATGGCTACCACTCCGTCTTCCGGTGTGAGCTTCTTTTATGCATCATAGCTTCGTCGGGCACTAGAATTCAGCCCCGATTCTTGCAAGTTAACAACTTGCAAGTTAAATGTTTAAACTAACCTAAAATTTCTCCTCCTTTCAAGCTTTAATCTTCTATTCCCAAAGACGGTTGACATCCATCAGCGTGTTTGATAGCACCTATCTATAGGTTGAGATTGTTTAATAGACGACAGACAGCTTAGAAGAACTCGCTAGAATTAAGAACAGAGGAGGTTCAAAATTTCCCCTCTTTTCACTGTTTCATTTGATCGTGTTGAGTTTGCAATTATCTTTTTATGGAATTAAGTAGCCAGTCCTCTAACTCTTCTGACCAACCTCCTCCGCAAAGGTGGGCAGAGTTACTAGGAACTGCAATTGCTTTGTTGACTTTGACCTTACCTGTGTTTGCGATCGCTCACTACTCTCCAAGCGGCGCTCAAAGCTTGCAGCAGCAAACCAGCTATTCAATCCCGATACCCGAAGACTGACCTTCAAGATACAACAAATGGATATCGTGTAATCCTGGAATCTGGGTAAACAGAAGATTCTGTGTTGACCTTCTTCCCGTAGAATGCTCACAAGGGCTATCTGAAAGGATGAAGGATGAAGGAGGAATATTTCGATTCCTCCTTCAAAAACGGGTGCGATTCGTAGCGGCTGTAAAGTAACTACGTTAAGCCTCTACAGCCTTCAAACTGACATCAGGGCACCCCCAATACTTTGTGTTGCTTGGAGAAACTGGAGAAACGTTTTGGATTTAACACGCATTCCTGCTCAACCCAAACCAGGTCTCATTAACGTCCTGGTTGAAATTACCGCTGGTAGCAAAAATAAGTACGAGTACGATAAGGACTTACAAGCCTTTGCCCTAGACCGGGTGCTTTATTCTTCGGTGCAGTACCCCTATGACTACGGCTTCGTACCCAACACCCTAGCAGATGATGGCGATCCCCTGGATGGCATGGTGTTAATGGAAGAGCCAACATTTCCAGGGTGTGTTATTCAAGCGCGACCTATCGGAATGTTAGAGATGATTGACGGGGGAGATCGGGACGAAAAAATTCTATGCGTTCCCGACAAAGATCCGCGCTATGCCCAAGTCAAATCTCTCAAAGACCTTGCGCCACACCGACTAGACGAAATCGCAGAATTTTTCAAGACCTACAAGAACTTAGAGAAAAAGGTCACAGAAATTCTGGGTTGGCAAGATGTCGATAAAGTGATGCCGCTGGTGGAACAATGTATTAAAGCTGGCAGCAAAGGGTAGGTCTACGAGCGCTAGGTGAGCGAACTAGGAAAAAATTGAGGGATGAAGTGGTTTGAGAACGTTAGAATCAGCTTTAGCTGAGAAAACTTTTCATGCGCCGAACCCTAGTGCTGATAGATACAACATGAGGAAAGTGCAGGCATAGCAGGAGAAGCAATCAGCGCCTTGCACTTTCTCAATGGTGTTAATTACCTTTCTTGTATGCAGCGATCGCTTCTTCTATCAAAAATTCATAGTTGCACGCTTACTAGGGCAAATCTTGACTATGTAGGGAGTATCAGTATTGATAGAACCCTGTTGGATGCCGCAGGTATACTACCTTATGAACAGGTACAAGTCGTTAATGTCTCGAATGGAGAGCGCTTGATTACTTATGCAATCGCGGCACCGGCAAATTCAGGGGCAGTCGAACTCAATGGTGCGGCGGCTCGTTTGGGAATGAAGGGCGATCGCTTAATCATCATGACCTACGGGCAATTTAGCCCAGAAGAACTGAAAACTTATCAACCTAAAGTTGTCCTCGTAGACGGGCAAAATCGGTTAATAGAAGTCCGCCGCTACGACGATCTGCTAAGCGTGCAGCTAACTTCTTGAGCGAATATATGTCTTCAAAAGAACCAGCGGCACCAAATCCTCAAATCTCCAATCCCACAGCAAGTCAGTCAACCCAAGCTGACGCAGAGTTTGTGGTGCAGTTTTGGGGTGTGCGGGGCAAAATTGCCGCCGCTGGCAAGGAGACGCTTCGCTACGGCGGCAATACTCCCTGTGTGGAAATGCGGGTAGGCTCCAAACGATTAATTTTTGATGGCGGCACCGGCTTGCGGTTACTGGGTAATCAATTACTGCGTCAAATGCCGGTGGAAGCTTACGTATTCTTTACCGACTCGCAAAGCGATCGCATTCAAGGCGTTCCTTTTTTCGTTCCTGCCTTTATTAAGGGCAATTGTTTTCATATTTATGGGGCAGCAGGATCTGATGGAGCATCGATTCAACAAAGTCTCAGCGACCAGATGACGCCTCCGAATTTTCCAGTCCCTATACAGGTGATGCAATCAGAACTACAGTTCTACGATCTAACTCCCGGCGAGACGCTCGCGGTAGACGATATCACGATTGAAACCTGTTTAACCAACAATTCCCTGCGGACAATAGGCTACCGAGTTACCTGGCAGGGACGCACGGCTGTTTACGCTACGGGTGCAGACAACGATCCGAATGCCCTTGATGAAAATCTGCTGCACTTAGCCCGTGAAGCCGATTTACTCATTTGCAATGCGACTTCCCCGGAACTAGACCAAGGTTTGGGGGCAAACGGTGAGTCTTCTCATGCAGGTGACTTTGCGATTCAACCCTGCGAAAATCCCTTCTGGCAAACCTGCGTTAAAGCCGCTGATGCGGCTAACGTCAAAAAATTGGTGATGTTTAGCTACGAACCAGACTACAGCGATGACTTTCTCGACCAAGTAGAAGGACAAATCCAGTCGGCGTTTCCGAATGGATTACTCGCCCGTGAAGGAATGATTTTAGCCGTTGAGTAATCGGTCATGAGAGTGTAGAGTTTTGAGCCACAAAAAAGTTCTTAAATTCAAAATTCAAAACTTTTTGCTGGTAATTCAGAGTTTTGATCCCTCTTTTGTTACTTTAGGAAAAGAGGAATGAGTGACAAAAGAGTTCTTAAATTCAAAACTCAAAACTCAAAACTCAAAACTTTTTCCTAATTCTCCTCCTACCGACTACTGAAGACTGAAGAACTTAAAGAAGAAATCACCCGACTAATCTCCTGTAGTTTCTGGGCAACTTGACCGCTACCCAATAAAGTTTCTGCCTGAGTCAAACCGGATGATAAATCTGGGGCGAGACCGCAGTGCCATAGGTAAAAACCACCGTTCCAGATAGCTGCTTGCATAAGTTCGCTCTTGTTACCTTGCAGCACGGCTTGCATTTCTTGTACCAATTCAGTTGCGGAGTCTAGGGCAACTTCCTTTCCCTCAAAGCCGTAGTCACGGGGATGAAGCAGGAGGCGTTGCGGAGACGAACCGGGTTGCCAAGTTCCAATAATCGCCGTGCGATCGCGCGGTAAATCGCAGCTACCTTCTAATCCTTTCACCGCTGTGAAATACTGGGGGTTGCCTCGCAATGCCGAAGAGTCTTGAAACATCCCTTCCGTGGGAGGATGGACAAACCCTGCCACAACGTGAGCTTCCCCTGCATAGGGACACCACATTAACTCCATCGTTGCAAAGGGGGGACGTTTGCCAATTTGGTCGCGGTAGGGAACCAGTCCTGCCGCTTGGGGGAAATGCTTGGGCAAATAAACAAATCCGAGTTGAGTTGCCTCAAACACCTGCTGGACGACAGGGAGGGATAACTCAGCCCAATTGACACCCAACGCCTGCCAAATCTCAATCAGTGGCAAGCCTTCCTTGGTAGGCATCCGGTCGCCCCCGTGCATCACCACCGCCTGTCCAGTGGTTGCCAAGATTAAAGCTGTCAGTGGCGTTATGGGTGCCGTGCGCGATCGCCCATCGTAGGGCGTCCCCAGAACGATAACCGGGCGTTCTGAGTCGATGGGTTGCAGTTTTGGCCCTAGTGCGTCGTAAGCGTCTAACATCCCTGCCAATTCTTCGCCGGTGGGACGCTTAATCCGATGGGCGATCATAAATGCTCCAATCTGCGCTGGTGTTGCTTCCTGTAGGAGCATCATCCGTGTCGCTTCCTCAGCTTCGGAGCGACTTATATTTTCGCCCGTATGGACGCCACTACCCACTTTTCGCAGAATTTCCCTGAACTCATTACTCATAGTATTTTGTCGTAGTCAATCGTTATCAGTTTTTGCGAATGGCTAATTCCCAAAAGATTTTTTGCAATAGCCATTAACCATTAGTTAACAGGTATAGAAGCATCCGAACAGATTATTGTGTTGCCAATCGCTCCTGCAAATTGCATCGGGACTAACTCGCGTACCATCTGGCAAAAGTGCTGAATGGGGGGAATCAGCAAGCGATCGCGCGTTGTTACCATCACTACCTGACGAGACAAGCTGGGATCTGCCAGCGAGTCGGCTAAGTTTGGCGTCCCTGGCGCGGGTGTGGAATCAATGACTCGAATCGCCAGCGTTGCATCCTGGCGAGCATCTACCAAAGCTGACTGGGGCAAAAGGGCAATCAATTCTCCTTGCCGCACAACACCGCGAAAGGCATCAAGCGTATTTAACTCCATCACCGCCTGAAGATTAGCGCCTTGCCGCAAAAATCGCTCTTGTACCAAGCGTTGCATCCCGTACCCATCCTTAAATACCACTTGCGGGTAGTGAACGAGTTCTGACCAGGGCACCTGTTGGTACTTAGTCAGGGGATGATTTGCCGCCATCAAGATTTCGATGCGTTCATTGTATAAGACATCGACCACCATATCCGGGCTAGCCGTTAAAAAGCGGTTATTCATCACGATCGCGACATCGACCATTCCGTCTCGCAAAACTTTGAGAGCGCGATCGCTTCCAAGCGAAGTTACCCGCAGCTGCACCGCCGGGTAATCTCGGCAAAACTGCTGCAACACGGACGGCAAGTATTGGGCGCAAACCGAGTGAATCGCCGCTACACAGAGTTCGGGTTGCTTTCCTGCCAACAAGTCTGCTAATTCTTGCGTGGCTTGTTGCCACTCTTGACAAATTTTGCGGGCGCGGGGCAAAAAGCGTTCGCCTCCGACTGTTAGCTTTGCCTGAGCCGTGCGATGAAACAGGGAAATACCGAGATCCGTTTCCAGAGACTGGATTTGCCTGCTAATAGTGGACTGAGTGAACCCACACTTTCGCGCCGCTTGCTGAAAACTGCCGGTTTCAGCAACTGCTAGAAAGGCTTGCAACTGCTCTAGTCGCATGATATGTAGCCTAAATTACATTTAAAGCCGATGAAATGAATTTAGCGGATTTGCTTAACTGTTTTGGTAGGGCTTGATACAGCAGCTTAGTCAGGGTGGCACAAGCGGGTCTTACCATAGCATGAACGGGAAAACCCTTGGAAATAAATACGATATACGCCAATCGTATACTCAGCGAAGCGATCGCCTACGGCATCGCATCAAAATGAGTGATGAAAAAGATACCCCTTAGCAGTCTCTGATGAATCAGCATGAAGAAACAAACCTCGCTCCTGGTTGCCAGCCGAAACCACCACAACTTGCAACTGATCGCACAACTCTTGATTCAGGAAGGATATCCAATCCTCACCGCTGACAGCTTGGAGGAGTTTGAGCAAGCTTTGAGACATTCTGCACAAATCAGTCTCGCTATCGTAGATATCTGTAGTCTAGACAGTCGGATTTGCGAATGGCTGCGGCACGAGGCAATCCCCATTCTGATGCTTTCTAACCAGTCTGGCTCAACGGACTGGCAGTTTACACTGATCGCTGGTGCTGCCGATCATCGGATCAAACCCATCGGTAAAACAGAACTACTGACGCGAGTTAGTTCGATTTTGAAACACAGAGCTAAATTTGAGCTTGAGAAAGCCCGCGACAACCGGCTATTAAAAGCGGCACCCGATTTACAGAAGTCTAACCCAAAGGTAGATGACCTAGTTTTTAGAGACGCGCTGACAGGAATTGCTAATCGCCATCATTTTGAAGAAATTTTAGAACGGGAATGGAGACGTGCAGCAAGAGAGGCAAGGTTTCTGTCGTTGATTATGATTAATCTTGATTTTTTTAAAGATTTTAAGGATACCTACGGACTTCAGCGAGGCGATTATTGTCTGAGAGAAGTTGCAAAAGCTTTAAGTGCTGCTGTGAAAAGATGTGGAGACGTTGTCGCCCGATATGGGGGTGAAGAATTTGTGACACTTCTCCCCGATACCAATCGCTCTGGGGCGATTGTCGTGGCAGAGGCAATGCGTTTAAATGTGGCAGATGTAAACATTTCCTACGCGAATTCTCCGATTGGCGACCGAGTAACTATCAGTTTAGGGGTTGCCACGTTAATTCCTGAGAGAAATTCCACCCCACAAGCCTTGATTGCTGAGGCGCAAAAGATGCTATCTGTAGCAAAAGAGGAAGGAAGCGATCGCTTCAAAATTTATCCGATTTCAGGCTAACCTCAAGATCCAAATAACAGAATATTGAGCCATTGTGAGCCATATCACGGCACTTATGACTGAATTACGATAGCACTAGAGAGAACCCAAAACAAAGGGGGAAATTTGAAGGAGCAACCGTTGATTTTGGCGGCAGAGCGAAACCCGTGCTACCTGGAACTTGTGGTTCAATTCCTCGGCAAAGAAGGGGATTGTGTCAAAAGTGCTAACCTTTTAGAGGGACTCGATCTAGCCCTAAGCCAGTCAAAAGCAATCGGTTTGGCGCTGGTGGACATAGACGGTTTTTACCGGCGTGTTTGGAAACGCTGCGAACGAATTCGGGATCGGCAAATACCCTTTCTACTACTCTTGCCTAAGCAAAGTGTCGCGATTGAGCAGCAAAACCTAGCTCACGGAATGCAAAGTACATTAGTTAAACCGCTAGTCGTCAAAAAGTTCCTAGTGATCGTTCGCAGTCTACTAAGAGATTAAGTATGAGCCGGATTTTGTTGCTTGTAGAGCAAAAAGAAAACCGCCGCCTGCTCTCAGAGTGGCTTGCTGGGCATCACGAAGTATTGCTACCTGACGAAAAAGAGACGGGGAGCCGAGGAGCTAAGGAGCAGGAGAACAACAGAGAAATTTTACTCAATCCTCAGTCTTGTAGAAATGGGATAAATTGGCGTCTTCTCAGTTCTCAGCCGGAACGGGGTTTCCCCACCCTGGCTGCGCTGCTCAGCACTCAGCACGGGCAGGGTACTGTTCTACCCTTACCGCTTAGCCCTCAGTCTTTAATCCTGAACACAGCTTTTGACCTATGCGTCTTAGATAGCGTGGCTCTAAAGCAGTTTTGGGAAGAGGTGCAAGCTAGAAAAGCCACTGAATTACCAGTTTTTCTGCCATTTCTGTTGATCGTTCCTCGTCAGGATGTGGGGTTGATGACTCGACACCCGTGGAAGAGTGTTGATGAGTTAGTCACTATCCCCATCGAGAAGATGGAGTTGCAGACGCGGGTGAAGATGTTGTTGCGGACGCGACAACTCTCGTGGGATCTCAAACAGCGCAATGCTGAGTTAAAGGAGACAAATGAGCGATCGCAACAGGAAATTGTCAAGCATCAGCAAGCAGAAGCCCAACTCCGACAAAGCGAAGAAAAATTCCGGCAATTTCTAGAAGCAGCACCAGACGCGATCGCGATTGTTGGCGCAAGCGATCGCATCGTTCTCGTTAACACTCAAATTGAGAAAATGTTTGGCTATGAGCGCGATGAATTGCTTGGCAATACTCTGGAGATGTTGCTACCCGATTACATCCGGCGCGTACACGATCGAGAACGCACCGATTCCTGTTGTGAACCTCAAGTCCCACCGATGGGAGTGGGGTTTGAGCTATTTGCCCGACGCAAGGATGGCACTGAGTTCCCCGTAGATGTCAGCCTCAGCCACATCGAAACCCCGCAAGGATTTCTCGTTACTAGCATTATTCGCAACATCACCGTTCGCAAGCAAGCAGAAGAAGAAATTCACAAGGCGTTGGAACAAGAGCGACAATTGGGTGAATTGAAATCTCGCTTTGTGTCAATGGTTTCCCACGAGTTCCGCAATCCGCTGACCTCAATTTCTCTGTCTGCCCATATGTTAGAACATTGCTCTAATGAATGGTCTCAGGAGAAAAAAAGCAAATATTTACTGCGGATTAAAGACATCGTTAGAAATATGACCGACCTATTAGAAGATGTGCTTTTAATCGGCAGAGCAGATGCCGGAAAATCAGAATTTAATCCCGTCTCCCTCGATCTAACAGAATTCTGCCGTAATTTGGTAGAAGAAATCCAACTGAGTGCTAGCAATCAGCACGAGATAAATTTTGTCAGTAATCAAACGCAATTCAAACTTGAAAATTTCAATACTGATAATTACTCTTTTCAAGGTTCTAATCTGGAATGTTTAACCGTCACTGAAAACGAATTTGAGACAATCGTTTCTATGGATGAAAAATTGCTGCGACAAATCCTGAATAATTTGTTATCAAATGCAATTAAATATTCCCCCGAAGGTGGCATCGTTCATTTTGGCTTGACTTGCCAGAACGGAGAGGCAACTTTCCAAATTAGAGATGAAGGAATTGGCATTCCTCCAGCAGATTTAGCGCGGCTCTTTGAAACATTTCATCGAGCCAAAAATGTTGGCAAAATTCCTGGAACTGGCTTAGGGTTGGCGATTGTAAAAAGGTGCGTAGAAATACACGGAGGCAAGATAGCGGTGGATAGCCAAGTTGGGTTAGGAACAACTTTTACCGTAACGCTTCCGTGTTAATAGTTAATAGCGAGTGGCTATTAACTATTAACTGTCCATTCTTTTAAAGCGATCGCTACCCCTTCTTTTAATTCTGGGGTGAGATTTTCGGTGGTAGCGAGTTGCTGTAATTGCTGGTAAGCAATGGGAAATTTTTTGAGAGCAGCGATCGCGTGCAGTTTTACCCCTGCATCGGGATCTGCTAACAGTTCAATTAACTGGTTGATCGCAATGGCATCTCCTAACTGTCCCCATGCCATTGCCACCGCTTGTTTAACCTTGGGATCTTGAGCAGTTGAGCTTTCTGATTCAAGTGCTGTCAGCAGGATTTTAGCAGATGTTGGGACTAATTTTGGAGAATCCACTCGCCCCAAAACGGTGACAATTTCCTGCCATAGCACCGGAGACTCAACAGAAAGGGCTTGTTGCAAATACTCCAAGGCGGCTGCTGTTTGGGGGAGCGATCGCACGATGTCTACTTGCAAGCTAAGCGGTGTATTCGGGGATGAGAGTACCTGAAACAAGGCAGCGGCGGCTTCATCTGTTCCCAGTCGTCCTAATGCGATCGCACTCTGCTGACAAACTTCCAAATTAAAGTCAAATAGCAGGGGTTGTAGCTGAGTTACTAGATTCAATTGTTCTAGTAAATCGGAGCGCATCCCCAAGCCAATTACCGCTTCTTTTCTCACTTGTGCGGCTGGATCTTGCAAGGCATCTATCAATACTGGTGGAATCCGGCTGTCGTGAAAGCTACCCAGTGCTTCAATCGCAGCGGCTCGAATCGCAGATTGGGGATCTTGAACTACGTTCAGGAGAGGCGCAATCGTTTCGGAACGGCGGATCTGAGCAAGCGATCGCACGGCTAACAGTCGTGTCTCTGGCTCTGCTAATAGTTCCGTCAAAGCCTCCACAGCCGGAGAGCCGATATGCGCTAAAGCAGCAGCTGCTGCCACTGTAAGTTCTTCATCCTCAGATGTTCTCAGCAGCTCTACTAAGGCGGTGATGACGGCAGGATTGTCAAATTCTCCCAGAATGCGACCAGCAAACCAGCGCTCCTCCAAGTCGGCGTCTTCGTCTTTCAGAATGGAAATCAAAGGAGCGATCGCGCCTTCCCCTAATTTGGGTAACACCTTCGCCACTTCCCACCGTTCTTGAAAATCCCCTGCGTCAAGTACATCTAAAGCCAGGTTCAATAATTGCTCTAAGTAAAGCGAGTTAGAATCCTCTCCTGTTGACGACTCCCCTTGCCTTACCTCTGCTTTGTTAAGTGGTAGTTGCTGCAAGCATTGGTTTAATAATGACCAGTTTTTTTGCTGTGCCGCAATAGTAGCCTGCTCTAAAACACTTAATAACATCATTTAAATCACTTTTACTCAATTTTTATCCGACACGCTTGACCCACACTAGCTAGCCTTGTTTCCTGAACCTGGATGCCTTTAAGTTTCACAAGCTAGTTTACCTAGAATCTTGGTGGAGATACTAGATTTGCCGATATTGCCGATAAATCAGTATAGAGGCTGCGCTTGCTTGATTTTGACGAATAGAAACCTTTCTCAATCAACTCCTGCTCCGTCTTCAAATGTGAAATAAGCATTGATTTAATGCATTAATTTCATTATTAAATAATTGTATAATTAAAAAAACTAAATTGCAGCCTTTCTCTTTTATAACTAATTTTTTAAATCAATATTAACTAACCGTATAGGCTTATTGAAGGTAGATAGTTTTATAAAATTGTTGCCGCTCTCTACAATTAATAAGTGCTTATGTAAAATAAATTACACATAATAAAAAGTAGAATAAGCTAAAACAAAAGTCAA
>NZ_JAMPJZ010000064.1:0-31592 GCF_039961835.1 Trichocoleus sp. ST-U1 | reverse complement strand
TTGAGATATTGCCAGTCTCAGTTTTAGGTCGTCCCCGCGTAGATGTGACGCTGAGAATTTCTGGCTTTTTCCGCGATGCTTTCCCTAATTTAATCGATTTATTCGATCAAGCTGTAGCCGCAGTGGCGGCGTTAAAGGAACCAGCAGAACAAAATCCTTTAGCAGCGCAAGTATCCCAAGAAACCGAGTTTTGGCAAAATTCTGGGTTGAGTCAAGAACAAGCCCAAATGCGATCGCGTTATCGCATTTTTGGTTCTAAACCCGGTGCCTACGGTGCGGGATTGCAAGGCTTAATTGAAGCCCAAAACTGGACAGATGACGAAGATTTAGCCCGTGCCTACATCAACTGGAGTAGTTATGCCTACACTAGCACCGCAGAATCCTCTCCCTCCTTGTCAAAAGGAGTTGCGGGAGATGTTTTTTCTCCTCCCCTGAACAAAAGAGGTTTAGGGGGAATCGCCGCTCCAGAAGCCTTTGAGCAGCGTCTACGCCAGATGCAAATCGTATTGCACAATCAAGATAACCGGGAACACGATTTATTAGATTCAGATGATTACTATCAATTTCAAGGCGGTTTAACAGCAGCAGTTCGGGCGATGAGTGGCAAAAATCCCCAAACTTATTTTGGGGATAATTCCCTTCCTGAAAACCCAAAAGTGCGGCAACTGCGAGAAGAAATTGCGCGAGTATATCGTTCTCGTGTCGTCAATCCAAAATGGATTGCTGGAGTCATGCGCCACGGTTACAAAGGTGCATTTGAAATGGCAGCAACCGTGGATTATCTCTTTGCCTACGATGCCACAGCAAATTGTGTGGAAGATTTCATGTATCAAGGAGTTGCAGAAGCATACTTATTCGACCAATCTGTGCAAGATTTCATTCAGCAAAAGAATCCTTGGGCATTACGAGATATGGCAGAACGTTTGCTAGAAGCTAATCAGCGCGGTTTGTGGCAAAACGTCAATCAAGAAATGGTGGATAAGTTGAGAAGCTTAGTTCACCAAGCCGAAGCCGTCATCGAATCTACCACTGCCCCTTAATATAGAAGATAACAACCGCTGCACAGCAGAAGAATCTATGTTACGCGATCTCACTATCCAAAACTATCGCTGCTTCAAGGATTTCTATATCGACGGTTTGGCGCGTGTCAATCTTCTGGTCGGCATGAACAACAGCGGTAAAACCAGTCTACTGGAAGCAGTTTGTCTGTTAGTTAATCAGAATAGCCCCTCGCTTCTTCTGGATTTACTAGATAAGCGAGGTGAGTTTGCTGAACAGCTTTTTATACGTGAATCTGGCGAAGTAATACATCGCTTGAATCGATATCAAATTAGACATATCTTTCATAGCCATCAGTTTCAGCCTGAACAAGACATTCATTTTAAATCGCGGCAAGAAAGCCCCCTTTCCCTTTCACTTAGCATCGGCCTATTTCCTTCAGTTCAGAAGGATTTACATTCTGAGGATGAAGGCATAAGTGAACAAGATGATATTGATACAGATGCTTTTAACCTTGTATTTATTTACATTTCAGACGAGCGAGCTACAAGACAGGATATATCTATCGATGAGGATGGCTCGATTGAATCACGCTCCTTTCAATTACTAAAACAAGCGCCATCCAGTGTCTTTTTAAAGACTAGTATTAAAAGCCTGTTTTTGACAACTGGTATGATGAGCTTTGAGCAATTAGCTGCTTTATGGGACAAAATAACACTCACCCCCAAAGAAAACAGCATAATAGAAGCATTGCAAATTCTGGAGCCAGCTATAGAGCGCATTAATTTCACTAGCCGACAGACTTTTAACAGTGGCATCCTAGTCAAGCTGCGCGGACAGCCTAACCCAATTCCTTTAGGTAGTATGGGTGATGGGATGCGCCGGATTCTAACTCTAGCTATGGCAGCAGTGACAGTTGAAAACGGGTTTTTAATTGTAGATGAGATTGATACAGGTCTTCACTATCAGATGCAAACTGATATGTGGCGTTTAATATTAGAAATATCACAACGGTTGAACATTCAAGTATTTGCTACTACCCATAGTTGGGACTGTATAACTGCATTTCAAGAATCTTTGGCTCAAACAAAAGATAGCTCAATAGGAAAGTTATTTCGCTTAAGCCGGAAGGATGAAAATATACGTGCTGTTGAATACACTCCTGATGAATTATCTATTGCTGTGCGCCAAAGTATTGAGGTGCGTTGATGCCTTTATCACGAAAACCACCTAAACCAAAACCGCAGCAATTATTGGTTGAAGGAAAGAATGACCGACACGTTATTTGGGCTTTGTGCGAACAACATAAACTTCCAGAAACCTTTTCTGTAGAAGTGCCTCAAGAAGATGAAGATCCAGGAATAGAAGCACTTTTGATGAGCTTGCCTTTAAAACTGAAACAAGAAAACTTGCGTACATTAGGAATTGTAGTGGATGCCGATCAAGACTTACTGGCACGATGGCAAGCGGTACGCGATCGCCTGAGTGCAAGTGGCTACAAAGACATTCCCAAATCTCCACCTGCTGAAGGCTGGATTTATGCTCCGCCAGACTTACCACGAGTAGGGGTTTGGCTGATGCCAGATAATCAAATTCCGGGAATTTTAGAAGATTTCGTTGCCCATCTAATCCCACAAAATGATGCCTTGCGTCCGAAAGCAGAAGCAATTTTGCAAGAAATTGAACAGGATTGCCTCAATTGCTATACATTAGTTCACCGTCCCAAAGCCTTGATCCACAGTTGGCTAGCTTGGCAACAAACACCAGGAATGCCTATGGGGCAGGCAATCACAGCACAAGTGCTACGTTACGATTGTGCGATCGCACTCATCTTTGTTGCTTGGTTAAAACTACTGTTTGAGTTGCCTACTCCGTCATGAGCAAAATGAAAATATTTAAGTTTTGTGCGATCGGTTCCAAATCCATCCCAAGCCCTCATCGAATCGCTTCCGCTGAAAGTCTAAAGCTACAGGAACAGTTAGCGACGGATACACAACTTGAATGCTTGGCTATCTTTGAGAAAGATTTTTCGAGGATTTTAGTAATCTCCTCAGATGCTTGGGGTCGCCAGAAAAAGTACCCTTGCATCTGTTCGCATTGGAGATTTTGCAAGAAATCTTTTTGCGCTTCTGTTTCTACGCCTTCTGCAACCAGCCTCAGATTGAGTACCTTTCCTAAGGCTGCGATCGCTGTAATGATGGCTGCATCATTGGGGTCGCTTGTCAAGTCTCGAACAAAGGATTTGTCAATTTTTAAGGTATGGAAGGGAAACTTTTTTAAATAAGTCAGAGAAGAATATCCCGTTCCAAAATCATCTAGAGAAATGTAGACTCCTAGCCGATGCAATTCACTCAAAGTTTTTCGGGTAAATTCTACATTTTGCATCGTGATTGTTTCAGTAATTTCCAACTCCAAAAATGGCGCTTCGAGTCCAGTTTCTTCCAGAATTCGCGTCACCATTTTGACTAAATCGGGTTCCTGAAACTGTCGGGCCGAAAGGTTAACCGCCACTTGTAAGTCTGCAAATCCTGCATCGTGCCAAGCTTTATTTTGAGTGCAGGCAGTCTTTAACACCCATTCCCCAATTGGTACGATGAGTCCGGTTTCTTCCGCTAGGGGAATAAATATTCCTGGAGAAACTAGCCCAAATTTTGGATGCTGCCAGCGCAACAGGGCTTCAACGTGGGTGATTTCTCCAGTCGTTGTATTGACTTGAGGTTGGTAGTAAACGACAAATTCTCCCCGTTCTAGAGCATGGTGCAAATCGTTTTCGAGTACCAATAACTCAGAATTCTGAGAATTCATTGCTGGATTATAAAATTGATAGTTATTCCGACCTTGTTCTTTGGCACGATACAAGGCAGCATCGGCGTTTCTCAAAAGCGTTTCAGCATCTGTGCCATCACTGGGATAAAGTGCAATCCCAATACTGCTACTGATATGCAGGGAGTGCCCTTCTAAATAAAATTCTGGCTTTAAAGCTTCCAAGATTTTCTGGGCAATCTTAGCAGCGTCCTCTTTACAACGAATTTGGGGGATAAGTAGGGTAAATTCATCCCCTCCCCAACGAGCAACGGTGTCATCCTCCCCCAGACAGCCGATCATTCGTTCAGTGACGCTTTGCAACAAGCGATCGCCAAAAGCGTGCCCCAATGTATCGTTAATCGTCTTAAAACGATCCAAATCCAAAAACATTACGGCAAGCGTACTTTGGCTTTGACGTGCATACGCCAAGGACACAGACAGCCGCTCATTGAATAGCATCCGGTTCGGCAAGCCAGTCAGCAGGTCGTGCAACGCTTGATAGCGGATGGTTTCTTCTGCCTGTTGGCGCTCGGTGACATCGCGGAAGCTCCACACTCTACCGACGACTTTTCCCCCAATCCGTTGAGGCTGGGAATAGCGCTCGAAGATTCTTCTATCTTTAAATTCAAGGAGGTCGTAGCTTTCTGCGTCTGGTTCGCTATAGAGTTCCTGAATTTTGGTGATAAAGGTTTCCGGGTTTTTTAGCTGCTCTAGGACAAATGCTAAGGCTTGGTTGCTATTCCCTGCCGCGACAATAGAGTCGGGGATGCGCCACATTTGGACAAATTTTTGATTGAAACTGGCTATTTTTCCGGTTTTGTCAACTACGAGAATCCCATCAGCTGTTGATTCGAGCGTCGCCTTGAGCAGGGACAGGGATTTTTCCAGTTCCTCTTCTGCCCACTTGCGCTCGGCGATCTCGCCCTCCAATTGCGCGATCGCATTGTTTAATTCTGCGGTACGCTCAAGGACTCGTTTTTCTAAGTCTGCGTTGAGCTGCTTGAGAGCGTTTTCTGCTTGCTTGCGATCGCTAATATCGCGGGAGATGGTAGAAAGAAAGTCAACGCTTCCATCCGGCTTCTTGTGGGCAATAATCAGCTGCAAAACTGGAATCTCCCGTTTGTCGCGGGTCAAAAGTGCAGTTTCGCCACACCAGACGCCATCGCGAATCGCACTAGGAATTCCCTCTTCCAAGATGATTTGACCCGCCCATTTCGGGTGGCAACTGGCAACGCTGAGGTTTGAGATATCCTCTTCGAGAGGAATTCCGACCAAGCGACGACCTGCCTGGTTAATGTAAAATGCGCGTCCTCGATTGTCCGCACTGCCTACGAAATCACTTGTTGCTTCCAAAATCCCGGCAAGGCGTGTTACTGCTTCCTCTGCTTGCTTGCGTTCTTGAGTAAGAGAGATGGCGGCTGCCGCTGCACGCAGCAGGTTGATTTCCAAAGGTTCCCAAGCACGCGCTTCTATGCAGTTGTCAAAGCCGATAAACCCGAAGAATTCGCCCTTAACCATGATGGGCAAAATTAGGATGGAAAGAATTCCCTGAGGTTCTAAGATAAAACGCTCTGATTCGGGTAATTCAGCGACAATTCCGGCAACAATGTCACCTTTTTCTAGCAAATATGCCCAGCGGGGGAAGAAGTCGTCATAAGAAAGGTTTTGCAGCGCCGGATTGTCGATTTCTGGGCGAACGCCCTCGGCACACCACTCCGCACGCTGACTCATCAGCAAGTTGCCTATTTGCGAACGATGGTTCTCGAATACATAAACGCGACTTGCGCCTGCTGCTTGTCCGAGTTGTACCAATATTTCCGTGTAGCAATTCGTGCTGCCATCAAAAGTCAGCAACCGGCGCTCAACTTCGACCAATGCTGATAAGTAGCGTTCGCGCTGCGCGAGTCTTTCCTCTGCTTGCTTACGCTTGGTGATATCGCTGAAGGTGCAGATTACTTGTTCAAGGCGACCATCCGCTGCCAACTGAGGTTCGGCATTGACTAATAGCCAGATGCGATCGCCCACGCTGGGACGATAAACGCCCATCACGACATTCCGCACAGCTTGACGAGTTGCGATCGCTTGCGACACCGGATGGGTTTCTCCGGGGAACGGTGTACCATCTTCATGAATGACATTCCAATCCAGATCGAAGGAAGTTTTCCCCAGCAGTTGGCTGTCAGTGATACCGAGAAGGTCGATAGCTGCTTGATTGCTCAGCAGGATTTCTGCGTTGGCTCCTTGCAGTAAAACGCCGACGTGAAGCTCCTGTATCAGTGTCCGAAACCGCTCCTCGCTTTCGCGCAGTGCTTCCTCTACCCGCTGACGCTCGACAATCTCGCCCTGAAATTGCCCAATTGCACGCTTTAACTCAGTTGTGCGCTCCTCAACTCTTATTTCTAGTTCTTCTTTCGCTTGTTTGATCGCCAACTCCGCTCGCTGCCGTTCCGTGATATCTTGGGCTACACAAACGATTCCCTGAATTCTATCCGGTACGCTTGCGATCGCTGCACAGGAAAACAGCACCGAGATTCTTCTCCCGTCTTTGGACAGGTAAATTTTTTCCGCATCTCGGACAACCCTTTTTTGAGTTAAATTATCCAACTCCGACGCTGTGAAAGGAAATTTTTCATCGGCGAAAATAACTCTTATTGGTTGCCCAATTAACTCCTCTTTGTGATATCCCAAAAGTTCGCAGGTTGCTTTATTAACTGACTGAATCATGGTATCGGGCGTTACCACGATCAGAGATTCCACCATGCTTTCACAAACATTGATTACATCCGCTGTTTTCTGCCGCAAATCCTCAGCCATTTTATTGAAAGCATCAGCTAAGGCGCTCAGCTCATCTTTGGTGGAAACGTCTATTTTTGTCTCTAGCTTGCCCTGGCCTATCTCTACCGCAGCCGCTTTGAGTTTGTTTAGCCGACTCAATATAGACCGCGAGATAGAAAGACCAAGAAATATAGCGATTAAGACGGTAGATAAACCGACGCCAAATATCATTCTGTCGGTCAAGAGCAGAGTTTCATGAATTTTCTTTCTTTCCGTTTCCAACTCTTGCGATTGAGTCTGAATTTTTTGGTTAATAGTTCCTATAAATTGTTGGCTGGTTTTTTCCAGTTCGTTTTCTTTTTCCAGTAACTCTGGAGTTACCTTTTCCTGCTTTTTTAAGCCAATTACCTCGTTGGATAATTTTAAAAATCTCTCACTTGAAGTTTGGATTTCTTCTGACAATCCTTGCTCAGATGTGAAAAAATAGTTCGCTAATTCTTTATAATCATTCAGAGCCTTGCGATAATTTTCCTGGCTAGTCTCCACATTTTGATATTTTTGCGTTGATACAATATCTTTTGCAGATGGATTTTTTTCTACTTTTTGGAATTCTAATTGTTTAGTATACAAAACTACTGTATCCGAAACATATTGCAACCGCTCTAACTCATAGCGAAAAGGAATTGTTCTATTAATAACTTCGTTGTACTTTTTTTCAAGATTATTCGTTTCTTTAATTCCGACATATCCAACCACTTCAACAAGTAGAGCAACGGCTAAGTAACCTGTCATCAATTTGTGGCTGATTTTCATCTAAATGGGTTCCTGATGCTAAACCGTCTTGCTACTTGAAATAGTGTTTCAATAATAAATGCTTAGTAACAATTACCTATTCGTTAATTCTGGAATAGGCAAGGTAATGCCAGTTTAGAGAAGTCATCTCTCTGGCATAGAACTGGAAAACCTTAAAAAGACTTCCAAAAATATATGATTTTTTTATAAAAGATTAATAAAAAAGATACTAAAGTTAAATTTTAGACATAAAACTTTTATGAAAAGCCAGAAACCTAGAGGTAGCATTCATCGTTTGTAGAGACGCGGGATATGGAGTCTCTACAAAATCAACGTCAAGAAGGAGATAGAGAAACTTAATATCCAATCGCTGCGGCGTCGCCTAGAGGAAGGCCAAAAGCAAAGGGCGATCGCCTCCTTAAGCTTTGCTAATGCATCCCTTTAACAATAAGAGGACAACGCTTAAAAAATTGCCATAGGTTTTGACCGATTTGACCTCTCTGGAACAGTTGCAGTAGAGCCTCTCTGGCTTTGACGCATCGGGATTTCAATCCAAAACTCTGCTCCCTGTCCCGCTTCGGAAATGCAGCGAAGCATTCCTGAATGCTTCTCTACTACAATTTGATAGCTAATTGATAGCCCCAGCCCCGTTCCTTGCCCAACTGGCTTGGTCGTAAAAAACGGATCGAATAGCCGTTTTCTTACCTCTTCCGTCATGCCTAGTCCATTATCAGCAATTCGCACAGCAACACGGTCGGGGTGCAAAACTTGAGTGCTAATCCGAATCGTTGGGGATGGTTCAAGATTACTTGTCGATTGTTCATTGTTACGAGCAATGAACGATAAGCCATCAAAGGCTTCTAGGGCATCAATAGCATTGCTAATAATATTCATAAATACCTGATTCATCTGACCCGCATAACACTCAACTAAAGGCAAATTTCCGTATTCTTTAACCACCTCAATAGCGGGATGCTCCGGCTTAGCTTTTAATCGATTTTGCAAGATTAAAAGAGTGCTATCTAATCCCTCGTGAATATCAACTGGCTTCATGTCTGCCTCGTCAAGGCGAGAGAAATTCCGCAAAGAAAGAACAATTTGACGGATACGTTCAGTGCCAATTTTCATCGAAGATAGGATTTTGTCTAAATCTGCAATAATAAAGTCAAGTTCGACAGTTTCTGCTTGCTCTTCGATCTCGGTAATTGGGTTAGGATAGTGTTTTTGGTAAAGCTGCACCAGTCTCAACAAATCTTGTGTATATTCACCCACATACACAAGGTTGCCGTGGATAAAATTAACGGGGTTATTAATTTCATGAGCTACCCCAGCAACCATTTGACCAAGGCTAGACATCTTTTCGGTTTGAATGAGCTGAGCTTGGGTTTGTTGCAAGTTTTGCAAAACTTGCTGAAGTTCTGTTTCTGCCTGCTTGCGTTCGGAAATTTCAATTTCTAAGTTTTGGTTTAACTCAATCAGTTCGGCAGTCCGTTCAATTATCTTTTGCTCTAAAAAATAGTAAGATTCTGCAAGTTTTTTTGCCATTTGGTTGAACTCGCAAGACAATTTTTCAATTTCATCTCCTGTTTGAATATTTAGGCGATAATCTAAATTACCTGCACCAATTTTTGTCGCTCCTAACTGGAGTTTTTTTATAGATAAAATGACTGGGATTAATATTAATATCATCTGCCCAGTGAGAATTATAAGAATTAAACCTGTAGTGGCATATCTAATAATATGGGTTGTCTCTTTAAATTTATTTGATTCTTGCCTTGCTAGAGCATACTGTTGCTGAATATGACTAACTAGAGAGTTTAAAGAGAAATCAATATCTTCTTTGAAAGAATTGATGGTTCTGAAATCCTGCTGAGTCTGTTTAAGAGTAGAAGGTGTATCGCGAAGCTCTGTTGCTAAGCGGACGAGAAAACTATGGCGACGGCGAACAACTCTCAGTTCTGAATTTTCTGGCATCAGACTTTCTAAGTCATCCAAGCTAAGGATAAAGTCAGACATCGCCTTGTGATATTTTGCCATATCTGAGGGGTCGTGGTTGAGGATGAGATAGTTCCTCAGTGCTGCGATCTGGTCTCTTAAAGAAACTTTTAGATTTAAGACTATGCGGTCAGCTTGAGCGGCTCTTTCTCGGCTAGTTTCGGTAGATTTTTCTACTTGCTTGAGCCAGTCTTCACTGCCAACTGTAAGGCATAAAATTAGCCCTACTACGGCAATAGAAGATCCAATAAACTTAGTTAATATTTTCATTGCATTCGGCTTTATTTCAACTTAAGGCGCTCTTGGAGCTTTCTAATCGGTGTATAGTCTCGATCTTCTACCAGAGTATATCCAGCCGACTCAGAACCACTGGGATCTAGCAGTCCCTCTGGAGAGTTGACAAATGCTTTCTTGAGGTCGATTACCAGTTGGGATGGAAGCTTACTAGAGACGACAATGGGCGAAAGAGGAATTGGGTCAGATTCCCAAATAATTTTGTATTTTAAAGGGTCGATATTTCCCTCTTTCTGTTGCTGAAGATACGAGCGTTTATCATCCGCGATCGCATCCACCTTTCCTGCTAGTAAATCCGCTTTCACCTTGTCGTGACTACCCGCATACTTGACTGTAGCAAAGTCGCGTTCGGGGTTAATACCAATGTCTTGAAAGTGAGCTAAAGGCACTAAGTAACCCGAAGCTGAGGATTTACTGACGAAGGCAAATCTCTTACCTTTTAAATCTTTAATAGTTTTGATACCGCTAGCATTATTAACAACGATCGCGCTTGTATACCAAGGTCGTCCAGTTGTTCTTTCAATTGGCGCAACAATTGGCTTAAGTTGGGGATCTCGAAGATGTGCCTTCACATACGACAGGGGACCTAGAAAAGCCATTTCTACTTTTCCTGTCACCAGTAAATCTATCGATGTGTCGTAGTCTTTTGTAATCTGAAATTTAACAGGTTTTCCTAATGTCTTGCTTAGATAGTCCGCTAGTGGCTGAAGTTGCTTTTCCTGTTCTGCTGAAACCTGCCACGGAATCACCGCCATATTTAGGGTTTTTAGTTCGTCTCCTGTATTCCTAGAACTATCGCTCAGTGACTGAGAGCTGGGGCTTATTGGCGTTGTGGTATTTTCACTTGGCTGAGTACAGGCTACACAACTGTACGTAACGGACAAGGCTAGGATGAAGCAAGTCGCTGCTCGTTTGTAAGAGCGATTTCGTGTCCAAGATAGATGTTTTTGCATTCTGTTTAAGGCTATGTTTACCTTTTAACTTTTTACCGTATCTGGAGAATAATACCGCTTTCCAAAATTATGAAAATAACACTTCAAGAAATGTTATTTTTCACATCTTAAGTTAAGTGGTAATATGAGAGATTACTACTTAAATTTTGAGTCTGCTAATTTAGATTCATGCTTTCACTCAATTCTCATTCTCAGGAGGATTGGAGAAAATAAACACTGTGTTTTTACGGGTTTTTAAGATTTTCTTTCTTAAACCCAAAAATCTAGTTTTAAGCGATCGCTCATCTATCCACCCACAGATGCTCCTCAAGGGGGGGATTAACTTAGTAACAGGGAAAATTACTCCAAAGTCTGGCGATCAAAGGGATTCAGAGGTTCTCCCAGGATTACAACATTAACCAAAAAGGATTGCCTTAGAAATCCCTTCTGTCGTTTGAAATCGCGTAAAATGTCTCAATTCCCTTGCCTTGGACTTTGTGTTACTGGAATCTCTACAACGAACTCGGTTCCCTCTCCCACTGCTGATACACAACTGATCGACCCTCCATGTTTTTCTGTGACAATCTGATAGCTGATTGCCAATCCTAGCCCGGTGCCCTGACCGATTGGCTTGGTCGTGAAAAATGGGTCAAAAAGTCGCGCCTTGACATTCTCACGGATACCGGGGCCGTTATCTGCAATTCGCACAACAATTTTGTTCGCGTTCAAAACTTCAGTGCAAATCTGGATGGTCGGTAATTGAGAATTAGGAATGGGGAACTCGCTATTAGAACTTGTTTCTCCAGAATCCATGAGCTTTTGACGATTAGAGGGCAACCCTTCTAAAGCATCTATGGCATTGCTCAAGATATTCATAAATACTTGATTCAGTTGTCCTGCATAACACTCTACTTCTGGCAGCGTGCCATATTTCTTAATAACTGTAATTCCTGGAGAATCTGGTTTAGCTTTCAGCCGATTCTGCAAGATTAAGAGGGTGCTATCAATACCCTCGTGAATATCAACCGGCTTCATTTCTGCTTCATCCAGGCGGGAGAAGGTTCGCAAAGAGAGGACAATCTGGCGGATGCGGTCAGCGCCTAACTTCATTGAAGCGACCATTTTGGGCAGGTCTTCAAGAACAAACTCAATGTCTAAAGCCTCAACTTCTTCTTGAATCTCTGGCGCGGGATTGGGATAGTACCGTTGGTAGACTTTCATTAGATTGAGCAAGTCTTGTGTATATTGCTCGGTGTGGATGAGATTGCCGTAGATAAAGTTAACGGGATTATTAATTTCATGCGCCACTCCAGCGACCAGTTGACCCAAACTGGACATTTTTTCAGTCTGAATCAGTTGAGATTGGGTCTTTTTGAGTTCGTGCAAAGTTTGCTGCAACTGCTGGGCTTTTTCTCGTTCCTTCGCTTCCGACTGGCGCAAGGCATCAAGAGCTTGCTTGCGATCGCTAATATCATTGTTAATTTCTAGTCTGGCGGACACCTGACCAAATTCATCTAATTGCAGCGTCCATCGGCTAGCTACCGTGATTTGAGTGCCATCACGCTTGGTGTGAATCAATTCGCCTTCCCAATTCCCTTCACGCAGGCATATCTCTAGAACTTCCTCTTTTGGTAGGGGAAAGACAGTTTCCAAGAAGGTGTGGATGTACTGACCGAGTGTTTCTGCTTTTGTCCAACCATATAGCCGTTCAGCGC
Source organism: Trichocoleus sp. ST-U1 (assembly GCF_039961835.1). Taxonomy (NCBI): domain Bacteria; kingdom Bacillati; phylum Cyanobacteriota; class Cyanophyceae; order Leptolyngbyales; family Trichocoleusaceae; genus Trichocoleus; species Trichocoleus sp. ST-U1. The sequence goes on along the minus strand of NZ_JAMPJZ010000064.1, from coordinate 19,285 downwards.
CCTGATTCCAATAGCTAATCTTGTCATTCAAATCCCGAATGATAATCGCGTCACTGGCTAAGTCAAGCATCTCCATATTCTGCCGCAAGGCTTTCTCCGCCTGCTTGCGTTCGGTAACGTCTTCTATGGTGCTGAGGATACCAATTACTTTCCCCATCGCATCGTGAATGGGAACTTTGTTGATGTCGACCCAGAGTTCTTCATTGTTTGGCTGAATCAAGCGTTCGATAATATGCAGTTCCGGGGTATCCGTTGCCATCACGCGACGGTCGTCTTTGCGGTATTTTTCTGCTATTTCTTGCGACCACAAGTCATAATCCGTCTTGCCAATAATGTTTTCTGGATTGCTAATCCCAGTGATTTGACATGAAACCTTATTACAGCCTAAATAGACAGAGTTTCTATCCTTCCAGAAGATATATTGGGGAATATTATCCAAAATCAGTTGCAGCAGTTCTGCGCCTTTGCGAATGTCCTCAGCTGCTTTGCGATCGGTGATATCATTGCCAAATTGAATCACATCAACCAATTTGCCTCGCTCGTCAAACCGCTTCAGAACATTCCAATTGATAATCCGTTTTTCTCGATTCTGGATGGTCAAAACTGTTTCATAGTCGCGGACGCCTCCGTGCTTCAGGGTGGATAATAACTGCTCGATACCTCTGTATTCATCGTCAGCATAAAAGATTTCCCACCAGTTGCGTCCAATTAATTCTTCTGCGCAGTAGCCTGTCACCTGCTCAACAGCAGGATTGACAAATGTAATCACCCCATCAAGCTTTAGCCCAACGACTAGTGCTGGTGTAGTCTGAACAATAAATGATGTATAGTCGCGTTCTTTCTGAAGTTCATTTTCTGTCCGATAGCGATCGCTCATCTCCCCATAAATAAGCCTGTAAACCCATAAAGCAATAATAAAATTTAGGAATACACCGCTTAAAAATGTAATTAGAGAGTCACGAGCCTGGTCTTTCGCTTGTTGGTACCGCTCCTTCAACAAATGCTTTTGGTCATTTTCCAAATCATTGACAAGCAGGCGGATGTTATCCATCACTACCTTGCCTTCATTCGTCTTAACTAATTGCTGCGCGGCTTCAAATCCCTTGTTTTTTCGTAATTCGATTGACCGTTTCAATTCAGAAAATTTACTTGCAGTCAGAGATTCCAGAGTGCCGAGCTTCTGCTGTTGATTGAGGTTATTTCCCGCTAATCCCTTGAGAAACTCAACTTGTTGATTAACCTTAGCTGTTGCTGTGTAGTAGGGTTGTAAATAAGCCTCGTCTCCAGTGATTATGTAGCCACGCTGCCCAGTTTCTGCGTCCTTGATTCCGGAAAATACATCATCAAGCTGATTAATGAAGGTAAAGGTATCGTCTACTGAGTTATTCGCTTGCACAAGTTGCGTGATACTCCGGTACGAAATCCCACCAATGCTAACCAGTAGGACAGTTGCCACTCCCAGACCTCCCGCAACCTTGTAGAAGAATTTCCGATGCAAGTGCTTCGTTGAGCTGCCCTCAGTGGGTGCATACACTAAATCAGCTTCATTTTTAGGCAGAATCGCTTTCATCATGGCGTGTTTCGGTGAACTAAGGTTGAGGGTGAACGATAACCAGTAGCAGCTTCCAGACTTAGAAAGCGAAGCTTGATTACATTTTTCGGATAGCGATGAAAAGCCTATAGTGCTCTCTTGATGAGGATTTTACTTGGGCAAGGGCATCGAGAAAAGATTTTGTAAATCTGATTCCATCCTTGTCTTAAAGGTATATTTGCCTAATAAAGTTCATTCTTTAGACAGATGTTTTCTCTTGATTTTATTCGTAAGCACAAGTTGAACAATATTGGCAGAATGAGGCAAATGTTAAGCCTTTTTGCGAGATAGAGTCCAAAAAACTTTTAGAGCCGCGTCATCAAACTCGGCTGCGACCTAATTTCGACTCAAAAAACGTCTAGATGGAAATCTCCGTTTCAGGGTTTTACACATCTTAAACGGGTCTAGAGCGCGATCGCCTTCTTGGTAGGCGGGGATGCAGCGACTCGCACCTGTTTTCTTTGCAAGCGATCGCGCTTTACCAAGCCGATGGTGCCCTCCTGACTCAATTAACTAGCTTAGGAATTTACTAAAATTCTTAATGATTTGGAGAATTTAACTAAATGTAAATTCCTAACAGCAAAACTGCCAAAAATCGAAAAGATACTTCATATCGTTTCTAAAAACAATTCGATAAGCTGAAAGAAGACAGAAAGTTGAGGAAATTATATGACCGCTTTTTCTAGCGCTGGATTAAAGCAACCAGCATGGCAAACAACCGTCACCTTTACGTTGGCTTTCTGGCTTAGCGGAAGCTTGCTTTTGGACTGGGTAATTATGCCCAGTTTGTTTGCAACCGGGATGATGACTCAACCTGGATTTGCAACAGCAGGTTATTCAATTTTCTGGATTTTTAATCGGATTGAATTATTATGTGCAGCCTTAGTGTTAACGGGGCTGTTGGTTCTTCACCGCACTCAGGCTGTTTCTAAGCTGGGAGGGCGCAAAGTAATTTTCTTATCCCTGTTCTTGCTGACAATTGCCATTATTGATACATATTTTTTAACCCCACAAATGAGCGCGCTGGGGCTACAGCTCAATCTTTTTGAACCCGTTGCTGAGATTCCTGCCGGGATGAATCAAATGCACGGGGGCTACTGGACATTAGAAGCGTTGAAGTTGATTGCTAGCGGTACGCTGTTGGGTTTGTGCTATCGCGATCGCGCTTAAACGCCAGTATTTCAATTAAAGCCCATCTAATCCGTCAGACTGAAGTCTGCGGCTAGACAAAAAATTAGCCCTGCCTGCGCGGGCTAATTTTTTAGCGTTGAACTGGCAAATCGAGACGGGGTTTAAAGGTTTCGATTTGCCGCAGCTTTTCGTAGAGTTCCCGTTCTTGGGAAGTGACCGTTTTGGGAACCACAACCTGAATTTCAACTAACTGATCGCCGCGATCGCCTCTACCTGTCGGGTAGCCTTTTCCGGCAAGGCGCAGGCGCTTCCCGTGCCCGACACCGCTAGGAAGCGTCATTTTCACCAAACCATCCAAGGTAGGAACTTCCACGGCTCCCCCCAAGACTGCCTCGCTGGGAGTGACTGGCAATTGGCAGAAAATATCCGAGCCTTCTACTTGAAAGAAAGCGTGGGGCGATACGGTAATTTTGAGGTACAAGTCACCACCTTCAATGCCCTGACCCTTTAGCCGGATGCGTTGCTCGTTGACCATTCCGGGTGGCATATCCACTTCCAGCGATCGCCCATCTTCCAGCCGAATCCGCTCTCGTCCTCCCTGATAAGCTTTTTCGAGGGGCATCGTCAGTCTGGCTTCAACATCGCGCCGACTAGGGCGCGAATTCACGGTGTAGGATGTTTTCGTGTTACCAGGACGGAAGGTATCGGCTGAGGCAACTCGGTTGTTGGAACTAGGTGCCTGAGTAGCTACACGGGTTTCCCGACGTCCTAGCAGAGTATCGACAAAGCTGTTAAAGTCCGGGTAATCGTCATATTTTAATTCTTGCGTGCCGTTGCGACCGTTGGAGCGAGTCCCCCAGGCTTTAGTCCCCTTCGTCCCTTTAGCGCCCTTGAAACCGCTCCGGTTCCAGAAACGGCTGAACTGATCGTATTGCGATCGCTTACCCGGATCGGAAAGAACTTCGTAAGCCTCACCGATATCCTTGAACTTTTCTTCTGCTGTTTTGTCGCCAGGATTTAGATCGGGGTGATACTGCCGAGCTAGCCGCCGATAAACTTTCTTAATTTCGTCGCCGGAGGCATCACGAGCAACGCCCAGCATCTGGTAGTAGTCCCGAAAATTTTGCATAGTTAATTAACGATTAGCTGTTACCGATTAGCTGTTACCGATTAGCTGATTGAGCGTTGGATATTCACAGTTTTAGCAGACTAATCCTCTACTATTTGTGCCAGACCGCTTCAATAGCTAACAGCTAATCGCTAACAGCTATAGCTAATTTACAGCCAATCATCATCATCATCCCAATCATCCTCAGGTTGAACAATTCTCGAAGTCCGGCGGGGAGCCGCGTCACTATCCCGACTATACCGCTGACCGCCTGTAGAGCCGCTATTGCGACGGTCATCGTCATAGCGATCGCGCGAACGGCTACCCTCCGAGCGATCCTGATAGCGGCTACCCTCCGAGCGATCTTGATAGCGGTTACTTTCATAACGATCTTGATAGCGGCTACTCTCATAGCGGTCTTGTGTCGAGTTGCCAAACAAGGAATCGCCTTCACCGGAAAACGTGCGACGGATCGATCCGAAAAAGTCGTCCTCGTCCTCCATTGATTCCATCCGCACCTCTCGGTTCAGCTCGTAGAGAGCATCCTGGAGATCGCTTTGTGCCCGATCCACAGACCGATCGTCATCGCGGGCAATGCTCTGGCGCAGTTCCTGCACCATGTTCTCAATGCGACGCCGCTGACCGGCAGCAAACTGCATTCCATAGGTCAGCGCCACTTCTTTCAGTTGCCGTTCCGCACTGAAAGCCAGTGCTTCGGCGCGGTTGCGCTTCTCCACCCGTTCGCGCCGTTCCCGATCTGTTGAGGCATATTGCTCGGCTTCCTGAATCATCCGGTTAACTTCCGATTCGCTTAAAGTGGAAGCCCCTTGAACGGTGATGCTCTGCTCTCGCCCTGTCGTCCGGTCTAACGCCGTCACCTGCAAAATCCCGTTGGCATCAATATCAAAAGATACCTGAACTTGGGGCACTCCTCGCGGTGCTGGGGGAATGCCAGTGAGCTTAAACCGCCCTAGCGACTTGTTATCAGCCGCCATTTCCCGTTCCCCTTGCAGGACGTGAACTTCCACCAAAGTTTGGTTATTTTCAGCGGTCGAGAAGATATCCGAACGCCGCACGGGTATCGTTGTGTTTCGGGGGATGAGTTTCTTCATCACGCCGCCTATCGTTTCCAATCCTAGGGACAAAGGCGTAACATCCAGCAACAGCACGTCTTTGACTTCACCGGCGAGGATTCCCGCTTGAATTGCGGCACCCACTGCCACGACTTCATCTGGGTTAACGTTCTCGTTCGGTTCCTTGTCAATTAAGCTACGAACCAGCTGTTTCACCAAGGGAATGCGAGTAGAACCCCCCACTAACACCACTTCGTCAATCTTGGAGGGGTTAAGACCAGAATCCACTAAAGCGCGTTTGACGGGTGCCTTCAATCGGCTCACCAAATCCCCACACAATCCTTCAAATTGCGCCCTCGTCAACCTGGTTTCTAAGTGTACGGGACCTTCTTCCGTGGCAGTGAGAAAAGGTAAGTTAATATCCGTGACTGTAACGCCAGACAGCTCAATTTTGGCTTTTTCGGCGGCTTCCGTGAGGCGTTGTAAGGCTTGGCGATCGCGTCTGAGATCTACCCCTTCTTTTTCCAGAAACTGCTCTGCCAGCCAATCCACAATTTTTCGGTCAAAATCGTTCCCGCCCAATTGGGTGTCGCCACTGGTGGCTTTTACCTCAAACACTCCATCCCCCACTTCCAGGATGGAAACGTCAAATGTACCGCCGCCCAAGTCAAACACCAGAATCGTCTGAGTATCCTTGCGATCCAAACCATAAGCCAAAGATGCAGCCGTTGGCTCGTTAAGAATCCGCAATACATCCAACCCGGCGATTCGCCCAGCATCTCGCGTCGCTTGCCGTTGGGAATCATTGAAATAAGCCGGAACTGTAATCACCGCGCCCGTCACCGGTTGTCCCAGATAACGACTCGCCTCATCTGCCAACTTTTGCAGCACCATTGCCGAGATTTCTTCTGGAGCAAATTCCCGCTTCAGTCTGGGGCATTTGACTTTAATATTGCCCTCGTCATCCCGCCGAATCGTGTAGGGAACTTGCTTCGAGGTGGGGCTGAGTTCCGCATACTTGCGTCCGATGTACCGTTTTACCGCATAAAACGTATTCTGCGGGTTTAGAACGGCTTGCCGCCGTGCCATTTGTCCAACTAGGCGTTCCCCGTCTTTGCTGAAGCCTACCACGGAGGGAGTAGTCCTCATGCCTTCCGCATTGGCAATGACAACGGGCTTGCCGCCTTCCATGACAGCTACGACTGAGTTGGTTGTTCCGAGGTCAATGCCGACTACCTTGCCCATGCGATTCGTGTTCTCCTTACCTAACTTAATATACTGAGAACAATTTGCTGGATTTATTCTATCTTGCTGTCAGGAATGAGCAGTATCAGGCAAGAGAGAAACTCAATGATATATCGACTCTTTATTATTTTTGCTGCGAATCATCGCTTCTTGTCCCGCTTTACTGCCGTCGTGGCAGGATGTTTGCTGGCGATTGGCTGTTCGACAACGCTAGTACCCCAAATTACCCATAGGAACCTGCTGGTTCAGCCCTTAGCTGCCACAACAGCAGCGACTAAGAGCGATTCCTTGTCGGAGGCAATTAACTACGCTAACAGGGCTGCTACCCTGGCTCAAACGGCTAGATCGGCGGCGGACTGGGATGAAGTTGCCCAAACATGGCTAAGCGCGATCGCATCCCTGCAAGCCATACCACCCGACAGTCCCCAACGAGTCTATGCCCAGAAGAAAATTATCGAGTATATGGCTTTTTTGCAGGTAGCCCAACAAAGAGCCGCTGCAACCAGCTTTCAGTTAAAATACCCTACCTTTAACAACCAATTGCTTGATAATCAGCTAGTTCTTTATCTGTCCTACATCGCTGCCCTTGGCCCACCCGATATTTTAATTGTAGGCAGTTCCCGCTCTTTGCAGGGAGTCGATCCCAAACAGATGCAGCAAGCTTTAGCGGGTAAAGGTTTTGGGGGATTGAAAATCTTTAACTTCGGGGTGAATGGTGCGACTGTCCAAGTGATTGATTTGTTGTTGCGGAAAATTTTAACCGAAGAGCAGTTGCCGAAACTCATTGTGTGGGCGGATGGAGTGAGAGCCTTTAACAGTGGGCGTATAGATCGGACTTATAACTTGATTTTGGCTTCTCCAGGCTACAAGCGCTTATTAACGGGCAATCGCCCCTTAAGTGGTATTACACCCTCTAACCGCCCGGATACACTCTTAACAGCGACCCCACCTCCAAACCTCAACTCAGTTGCTGATACCAACCTAGACGAAATTCCCCAGAACGAAAGCCAGTTTAATATCACCCTTTTGAATTCTCAGCCGTCCAGCGAGACAATACTGGCTCAAAATACTCTAGGAGGATTGACTCCCGACTACTCGGCAGCGGCAATCGACGCCAATGGATTTCTTCCCGTAAATATTCGCTTTAATCCTGCTATTTACTATCGACAAAAGCCGCGAGTTGCAGGCGCTTATGACAGTGATTACAGTGCCTTCCAACTCGGAGGTAAGCAGGAGGTGGCGTTGAATAATTTAATGGTATTTGCCAAGCAGCGTCGGATTCCAGTATTCTTCATCAACCTGCCTTTAAGTAGAGATTATTTAGACCGAACTCGTCTTAGAGCTGAGCAACAATTTAGATCTTATATGGTTCGCCAATCTAGTGCTAAAGGATTCATCTTTCTCGACTTATCCAGACAGTGGACAAACCAAAATGGCTATTTTGCCGACCCCAGCCATCTAAATCGCTATGGTGCGGCTGTCATCGGTCGCCAAATTGCTGCCGATACTAGAATTCCCTGGCCTCGCTAGATAAAATATTGTCCGCACCATTGAATGCTAGAGCTAAACAAAGCTCGCAATGCGGACAATTAGCATCTATTTTTTCCTTATTGTCATTGCGACGATTTGGTACGATTGCACCCTTGGGGTTTAAGTTTTCTCTCCCTAATCTCCTAAAACTCCTCGTTCTCATCTAAATCTAAATAAGGATCAGGATTGAAATCTTGTTGTATTGTCACTTCATGCTCATAAAAAGCTTGAGGATTTGGAGGATAACAGAGAATAAATCTAGTCTGTTTAATTTCAACAGCATCTTCAAGCCGAGTTTGGATGGAAATTACTTTTTTTAATAGCCGTTGATAAATGACCAAGCTAGGGCAGATGACAACTAATTCTGTCATTCCAGTGTCGTGATGAGTGATTCTCCACTCACAATGGCTAAACAACGCTTTTAGGGAACCATTTAGCTTTTCATACAGGCGTTGTCTTTGAGCGCGTACTGCTGCAAGCTCCTTTGCCAGTGCCCTATCTCGTTCGCTGAGTGGTTGAGGTGCATCGGGATTGTCTTGACTCATCGGTCTTTCCTGCGGGTTCAGCTCGGACGATAATTTCTCATTATTGCCCTGATGCGATCGCAGCTAATATTCATCGATCGGGAGAGGGTGACAACTTTACAGAGATTTGCAGTGGGGTAGCGCTATCTTCTGTAACGAAATGCAACGTATAATGAGAGCGACCAAACACGCAAGCAGCTATAAGGGTAGACCATCAGATGCGAGTTGCGATCGCTGGGGCGGGTTTAGCAGGGCTTTCCTGCGCCAAATATTTGACAGATGCCGGTCACACTCCCATCGTTCTAGAACGTCAGGACGTTCTAGGCGGTAAGGTGGCAGCATGGAAAGACGAAGACGGCGACTGGTACGAAACCGGACTGCACATCTTTTTTGGGGCTTATCCCAATATGTTGCAGCTATTTAAGGAACTCGGTATTGAAGATCGATTGCAGTGGAAAGAACACACAATGATCTTCAACCAGCCCGATGCCCCCGGTACTTATTCTCGCTTTGACTTTCCGGACATTCCGGCACCATTTAATGGCGTCACAGCGATTTTGGGCAACAACGATATGTTGACTTGGCCTGAAAAAATTCGCTTCGGGATTGGTTTAATTCCGGCGATGGTTCAGGGGCAAAAATACGTTGAAGAGATGGATAAATACTCGTGGTCGGAATGGATGAAAAAGCAAAACATCCCCCCACGGGTAGAAAAAGAAGTTTTCATTGCCATGTCCAAAGCACTGAACTTCATTAACCCAGATGAAATTTCTGCCACGATATTGCTGACCGCTCTCAATCGCTTCCTTCAGGAAAAAAATGGCTCAAAAATGGCATTTTTGGATGGTTCCCCGACCGAGCGGTTGTGTCAGCCAATGGTAGATTACATCACCGAGCGCGGTGGGGAAGTGCGGTTGAATATGCCGATCAAGGAATTTTTGCTCAATGCCGATGGCACGGTGCGGGGATTCTTGATTCGCGGGTTGAATGGTGCTGCGGATGAAATTATTACGGCGGATGCTTATGTATCTGCAATGCCGGTTGACCCCCTGAAGGTGATGTTGCCTCAACCTTGGCGTCAGATGGAGTATTTCCAAAAGCTAGACGGCTTAGAGGGTGTCCCGGTCATCAACGTGCATCTGTGGTTTGACCGAAAATTAACTCAAATTGACCATCTGCTGTTTTCGCGATCGCCCTTGCTTAGTGTCTACGCGGACATGAGCAACACCTGTCGCGAATATGCGAACCCCGACCGCTCAATGTTGGAATTGGTGCTGGCACCAGCAAAAGATTGGATTAGCAAATCGGATGGGGAAATTGTAGACTCCACCGTTGCAGAATTGGAAAAACTTTTTCCCGATCATTTTGGGGGTGAGAACCCAGCCAAGTTGCTGAAATATCACGTTGTCAAAACCCCTCGTTCAGTCTACAAGGCAACTCCAGGGCGTCAGCAATATCGTCCTTCCCAAGAAACACCGATTGCGAATTTCTATTTGACGGGTGATTACACCATGCAGCGTTACCTAGCGAGTATGGAAGGTGCCGTACTTTCTGGTAAGCTGACAGCGCAGGCAATTGTGAGCAGTCAGTCGTCAGTAGTCACCGATCAATCGTCAACGGTCACCGATCAGGCGTTAGTCGTTAGTGGGTAATGGTTAGGGGGAAAGAGTCTACTCCCGAATATCTGACTATCTATTACCTGCTACCAAAGAACAACAGACTCAGGACAATTGACAATTGACAACGGAAAACTGACAATCTCTGGTGCCTGTACTGAATGCTGCAACTGTCTAATTTCCCGCGCATGAGAACGCTGGCTTCAATAGAGGACGCTTACCAACTCTGTCGCCAGATTACGGCTAAGTACGCAAAGACGTTTTATCTGGGTACGCTGCTGATGCCAGCAGCCAAGCGCCGTGCCATCTGGGCAATTTATGCTTGGTGTCGTCGCACCGATGAACTGGTAGACGGTGCCTCAGCTGCGATTACGACTCCTGAAACTTTGGATCGATGGGAAAAACAGCTAGAATCTGTTTTTGCCGGCGAACCCCTAGACGACCCGGATGTGGCTTTGGTAGATACGCTGAAACGCTTCCCGATGGATATTGAACCATTTCGGGATATGATTGCGGGTCAGCGAATGGATCTCTACCGCAGCCGATACAAGACCTTTGAGGAACTCAATCTTTACTGCTATCGGGTTGCCGGGACGGTGGGGTTGATGTCTACTGCGGTGATGGGTGTCGATACGGAACCGTATACAGCACCCTGGAAACGCAATCAAGAGATTTATATTCCGACCTCGGAAGCGATCGCACTTGGCATTGCTAACCAACTCACTAACATCCTGCGAGATGTCGGAGAAGACGCCCGTCGGGGTCGCATTTACCTGCCACTCGAAGAATTAGCGTTATTTAACTACACCGAACAGGATCTGATGAATGGGGTAGTCGATGAGCGATGGCGCGAATTGATGCGTTTCCAAATTCAACGGGCGCGCAAATTCTACGTTGAAGCCGAACAGGGAATTGGTGCCCTTAGCCCCGATGCTCGTTGGCCCGTTGCGGCGGCTTTAATGCTCTATAGCCAAATTCTCGATCGGATTGAACGCAATCAATACGATGTATTTAGCACCAGAGCTTACGTCCCGACTTCCCGGAAGCTGCTGAGTTTGCCAGCGGCTTGGTTGAGGGCGCAGGTGCTATAACTCTGTGGAGCTGGTGGCTTGTGGCGCTAGCGACAACCAGAGGAAAATCAACTCACGTCTGTAAACCCTATGTTTTTTGGGATTAGCCATTCCCGATTTCAAGTCCGTTTATTGAGCAATCGATAAACGGACTTGCTCCTATTTGATCCTTTGATAGCCCCAAATCAACCAGAAATGCGGCTCAGGTTGCCTCTAATGGGCAACGAATGCGGCTAGATGAGGATGCGATCGCTCTCGTTCTTCAAGCCTTATTAGCACTCCCAGCAATCTCTGGCGGCAATTCAAAGCAGCCATCTTCCCCCGGAGAAAAATCCAGCACTTGCACCACAGCATTGATATTTAAAGGTCCATAGATATGAGGAAACCGTTCTCCTTCGTCGAATCCCTCGTATCGGATTTCTGCCTCAACTGCCTCCGAATCAAGGCACAGGAGGACTAAGCCCCTTTGGGAATGAAAAAAGCTATTCGCTACATTAATAACTTGCTCTGGCGTTGAGCAGTGGATAAAACCCTCCGATTCCAGCGTATCGCCACAATATTTTTTAGTTGATTTTGCTTCTTCCCACTGTTCGCGCTGCGTGATGTGCAAAATAATACTCATAAAATTTCGCAAAAATTGTTAATTTTACAGTTCAATTGGTAAGAGATAGGGTCTTCTTTACTTGCAAAAATAGAGGCAAAATCCGGTCGGCTTAAGACTAAAAACCTTCCCTGTGTAGCTCGCCTTGATGCCTGAAACCACGCAGGCAAAGGCATTTGATGGGTTTGGCTAACCCGAACCCAATCTATAATTATGCTTGACCAAACCGGATTGAGTCAAAGCAAATCTTACCAATTAGACGAATTCCCCTTTGGCAACTAAAATTACTTTACCACCCACCGATACTTCAATGAAATCAGCCTTTTTATGAGCCTTTAACAACAACAAAGAAGGTCTGCCAATTTCATACCCTTGCTCAACTCTGACATCAACTGTCTCTGCTCCAAAATAGGAATGCTGAACCAAATAACCAGCTAAACAACCATTCGCACTTCCTGTAGCAGGATCTTCGGGAATTCCTGCATACTCGGCAAACACTCGCACGCTCAAGTTATTCTCTGGATGATAAGTTTCAGGACAGAAAACCAATATACATTTGCCTTGAGTATGACTAACTAAATCAAAATATTTATCCTTATTTACCTTGATTCGCTTTAAGGATTGGTGCGTTTTCAAGGGAACGATAATAAAGGGAACTCCCGTAGAAACTTCTTGAATCGGGAATCGAGGATCTATCTCGCTGGGTTCTAAATTCAAAACTTGGGCGAGTGCCTCTCCCTCGAAGGTTTGGGTAAAAATAGGTGGTTTTTGCTGCATCCACAACCATTCTACTGCTTGCTCTCCGTAATGCAGCGATACAGGAATCTGTCCGACTTTTAGATTTAAAATTAAGTTTTCAACCGGCTGATTAATAATTTCTTGTTGCAGAATATAAGCAGTCCCTAAGGTAGGATGCCCTGCAAACGGTAACTCTTGCTCAGGCGTAAAAATCCGCACATCATAACCTCCATCTCGAACCTCTGGAGAGGTTATAAAAGTGGTTTCCGAGTAGTTTGTCTCTTTAGCAATTTTTTGCATTTGAACATCAGAAAGCTCACCGGCATCCGTAAAAACTGCTAGTTGATTACCCGTATATTTTTCTACGGCAAATACATCAACAATGTAAAAGTGAAGTCGCTTCATACTTGTCAAAATCGCTGCTATATGGTTTATTAGCAAGAGGCTGGGATCGCGTCTAAATGCACAACTCAGCCAGAGGGAAGATATACCAAATAAGGAGGTTGGTATACTAGAGAACGTTTGCAAATCCAGAGTGCATTGTAATTAAAGATTTTTTTGCCAATGCCATTTTTCGGACTTTTTTGGGTAACTTCTTGGGTCAGTTGTTTTTTCTCTAACCAGGCGTTGTCGAGTATACCTGATTACCTCTCGATAACACTTCCAGCCAAGGTTTTTTCATCTGTCAATAATCCGCTAGATAGCGATAAACCTCTGTTTGTTAACTCTGTAGGAGCGGGGAAACCCTACTCTTATTTAAGCGGTTTACATTCTCAAAAATTCAGTGCGTTCTTGCCTTCCTGGGATTTCCAGCTAGGAGGAAATCAGAACCAATCTTCATCAAACAAAGCCAAAACGCCCGAACAATCTAGGCGGAAGCTAGCGACGGTGGATAATGTGCTTTGCCGCCCCGGCTCAGCACCCACAAAGGAAGCGCCAGTAGCGCCAACTATCCTATCTCAGTCGGCTTCATGGGTTGAAGTTCCCGCCAGTCGAGCGTCAAAGCCGAGTTTTCCAAACAGAATCATGCAGGTGATGCAGAATTTGTTGAAATTGCCTGCTTGGGCTGAATCTCGCGATACAACGCCTTCGCCGGTTGCAGTCGTTCAGATTCGCGACAAAGGCGCATTGGGCGATCGCTTAATCAATGAAAACATCGGGGAAAAAATTGGAAAACGGCAAGGTTTTTGGATGTCATTGGCTGGGCGCAAAACCAAGAGCGTCACCACATCCGGCGGAGAACCGGAGCAGTTTCAAGTCTGGGTGAAGGGACATTTGGTGGCTCAAATCCCCGAAAAACCCCAAGCTGAGCGATTTGCCAAGCGAATCGCGCAACTCCTGCAAAACTCCAATGTAGACGCTTCGCAACTGAAACCAACGCTGGTGGATGGGAAGCCGGGGGGTAAGCTAGGCAACAACCAGTTGTTTGTAATTGACGACGCGATCGCTACCGACTTCAATCGCGATCGCCAACTCTTGGCAATCGAATGGGTAAATAATCTCCGCCTCGCCTTGGGAGAAACGCCTTTAACCTTGGTGGAAGCTCAAGCCCAAATGCACGGATTAACCCAGACAGATACCAAACTAGAGGGTTTAGCTTCTTGGTATGGGGGTTATTTTCACGGACGCCAAACGGCAAACGGTGAAATCTATAACCAGGATGCACTGACAGCGGCTCATCCCTCTCTGCCTTTTAATACCTTTTTGAAAGTGACAAACTTGAAAAATGGGGATGCTGTCATCGTACGGGTGACTGACCGTGGCCCCTACATTGCGCCGAGAACGCTGGATTTGTCGCGGGGAGCCGCTCGTTGCGTTAAGAGCGAAGAGGTGGGCGTGATTCCCTATGAAGCGGTCGTAATGAAACCGCTCTAAGGAACGTGGATTAAATCGCTTACACTCATCCACCTTCCGTCGGGGCATGGCACTGCCATACCCCGACGCAAAGAATTGAGGGTTTATAAATCCACGTTCCTAACCCTTGTTTCTACTTTCCTCTGACGGCTTAGCCTCTATTCAAGGCAGCGGATAGCCTCTAGCAATCCCTTAGCTTTGTTGAGGGTTTCTTGGTACTCAGTTTCGGGGCGAGAATCGGCAACCAGACCCGCACCCGCTTGGACTGACACCTGATGTTTCCCACTGGCTTGAGAACGAACAACCATCGTGCGAATCGCGATCGCTGTATTTAATTGCCCCTCAAAGTCATACCAGCCATAAGCCCCCGAATAGGGGCCGCGACGGCAGGGTTCGAGTTCGTGAATAATCTCCATCGCCCGAATCTTGGGGGCACCGCTGACGGTTCCGGCGGGGAAGCAGGCTTTGAGTAAATCCCAGGCGGTTTTATCGGGCGCGAGTTCTCCTAGCACGTTGCTGACGATGTGCATCACATGAGAGTAACGCTCGATTAGCATCAATTCATCGACTCTTACCGTGCCGCTGGTGCAGACGCGCCCCAAATCATTGCGGCCTAAGTCAACCAGCATGACGTGTTCGGCAATTTCCTTTGGGTCTTGAAGTAAGTCCTCAGCAAAGGCGTCATCTTCTTTTGGCGTCTTCCCTCGCGGGCGCGTTCCGGCAATCGGGCGCACGGTCGCGCTCATCCCCTCCTCTGTTAGCGCCGCATCGCCTCCGTAAGAACTCAGCACCGCCTTCACCATCACTTCCGGGCTAGAGCCAATAATCTGCCAATCGCCGAAGTTGAAATAAGCCATATAAGGCGAGGGATTAATGAGGCGCAAAGAGCGATATAAGGCAAAAGGGTCGCCGCTATATTCGGCACAGAGTTGTTGAGACAGGACGACTTGGAATATATCTCCAGCGCGAATATAATCTTTTGCCTTTTCGACATTGGCGCAGAATTGTTCGCGTCCGGTGTTGCTGGTGTAGGTGAGTTGCTTCTCCCGATTTTCAGGGGGCGTCCATTGCAACAAAGTATCTTTTCCCGACAAGGGTAGCTGGAGTTTGCTCACCAATTGAGTAACGCGATCGCACGCTTGTTGATATGCCTGAGCCAAATCCACATCTGGGTCGCGCAAATCTGCATACGCGATCGCCCAAATCTTCCGCTTCACCTGATCGAAAATAATCAGGTTATCTACCTGCATCCACAATCCATCCGGTAAATCGTCCTCTGAGGCGGGATAAATCGGCACGCGCGGCTCTATCCAGTTAATTAGTTCATAACCCCAGAAGCCAAATAATCCGCCGATTCCGGGCGGCAATTGGGGCAACGTTACCGGGTGAAACGGCTTTAGGCAGTAAGCTAATGCCTGAAACGGATCGCCTTCAAACGCGATCGCCCTCCCGTCACGGTGGGTTTGCGTCGTTTTATTTCCTCTCGCCTCCAACACCCACAAAGGATCGCAGCCGACAAAACTGTAGCGACCTACTTTTTCCCCACCTTCCACGGATTCCAGTAAAAAGCTATAAGGCTGTCCAGCACAGACTTTGTACCAAGCAGACACGGGTGTATCTAGGTCTGCCACCCATTCCTGATACACCGGCACAAAATTACCCTGTTTAGCCAGATCGGAAAATTGGGAAAAATCAGGAAAAATCATAATTTTCTTGCGTTCTGGATCGAGGCGATTCGCCCTAGCGCCGCCATTATTCATCCAGGGTAAAACAGAAATGGGCGCAAATGGGAAAAGGGAAGAACCAGACGCTTTAGTTCATCCTTCATCTTTCTCCTTTAGACTCTCGTATTTTTGTTTTATCTAATTTCCCCAATTTATCAGGGAGTTTTAGAGGATAAGTCGTGGGGAGCAAATATAGCAGTTCTCAGTTGGGTGGAATATCTTGCGGTTCTAATGTTTGATAGGCGCTTTTGGATTGTCATGCTCCTACAGATGTATCGCACCCAAATGAGAATTGCGATATCTGAATTCAAACTTGTTAACCCAACAGAATTGCCCTTGCTTCGCCCATTTATCGCATCATCTTTAACGAAAAAGTAGGGTGGATGCCCACCCTACTAATGCTAAATAATTAAAAAGGTGCTAAACGTCGTAAGTCGCACGACCGCTAAACTTAATCGTTGGCGGTTCCGGGTTGCTGCCAATGTTCCGTTCTACCTTATTCACATAAGGACGACCTTGATTGACTTTCTCTGGGAAGACGCCATCCTTCGGATGCAGATACTCCATTTCACCGTTCGGGAAGACACGGTAAATCTTGTAGTTGTTGATTTTGAACTTGGCTCGGAGTACCTGACCGCCTAACATGATGCAGTATTCTTTACGTGCTAGGTATAGCACGTTATCACCTTGGTTCATGATGGCAGAGCCACCAGTGGGCAATTCAAATACTTGCTGTTTCGGGCTTGTCCAAGTGATGGCGTACTTTTCTTCTAGTTCAGCTTTGGTGAGCAAACCGCCGGTACCGCCGCCAAATATGGGGGTTTGTCCAGTAAGAGTTTCTGGCATAGATTTTTCTCCCAACGTTTTAGGGCATCCTATCACCGAGGCAAGGCCTGTCTTGCGAGTCTGTCAAGAACTGTAACAGTTTGTCATTAGCCATTTAGTCATGAGTCATTTAGTCATTAGTCATGGGTCATTAGTCAAGCACTGCTGACTACTAATTGCTGACTAATTTCATCAAAGACTACTGACTGCTGACTGTCTTGCCGCGATAGGGACGGTAAAGTGAAACTGACTACCTTGGTCTTTACCGGCGGATTCAGCCCAAATTTCACCGCCCCAACCCGTGACAACTTGGCGACAAATCGCAAGTCCCAGACCAGTACCGCCAGTAGTTCGCCGCAGAGCGCCTTCTTCCTGATAGAACCGATCGAAGACAGCCTCCAGCCGGTTGGGTTCAATGCCACGACCTGTATCGGCAACCGTAACTTCAAGCATTGAGCTGTCGTTACACTCAGCGAGTATCGTAATTTTTCCTTGAGGCGTTGTAAATTTGCAAGCGTTGTCCAGCAGTTTGGCAAGCACCTCGACCAGCCACTCCCCATCCGCTCGTACTAAAGGCAGCGAATCAGACACTTTAGTAATAATCTTTGGTAGCTGACCATCGGAATTGCGGGCGCGGATACTGCTGAGGGCAAGATCGATGCACTCTGGCAGCGCTAGGGGTTCTGGATGCCATTGCACCCGACCACTTTCTAGGCGAGAAAGGGTGAGGAAATCTTGAACCAGTTTACGCATCCGCTCGGCGTCGGTGAGAGCGGTACTGAGCATCACTTGCCGCATCTCCGGGGGCATATCAGGTTCGCTCGCTAGACTTTCCAGGCAGACTTGGATAGTAGAGAGGGGGGTGCGGAGTTCGTGACCCGTAATTGCGACTAAGTTGCTGCGAGTGCGATCGAGAGCTTCTAGCTGTTGGTTGAGGTCTTCCAGGTTCGCGTAGGCTTCGGCTTGAATCAACGCCCCGGCGATTTGAATAGAAATGGCTTCTACAAGTTCTAGTTCGTCGTCCTGCCACTCGTAGGGGGTAGCACCGCAATGATGCAGCTCTACTATCCCCAGTAGTCGATCCTGATATAGCACTGGCATCATCAGCCAAGACTGAATAGCAAAGCGGCTAGCTAGAGTTTGAAGTGGGCGATTGGAAGGAAGTTCCGACACTCCTACCGATATTCCTGCCGACACTCCTACAATGCGAGGGTCGATATGAGTATCGGCAACATAAACTCGCTCTCGGTTCTGCACAACTTCCTGAAATAGAGGATTTTCCTGTAAAGGCCAATTCTGACCGAGTGCAGAGGCAAGTCGAGAATTCCCGTTATCGGTCACTTTCAAAAATTCATGGTTAATCGTGGCAGAAGTATCGGTTTCCCCGGCACGATAAATCAGACACCGGCAAGCAAACAATGCCTGTCCTAATTCCTGTACGGCAATGGATAGAATTTCATCCGGGTGTAACGGCTGTCCCGTATGGCTACCCCGCCGGATGGCAGCCGTAATCGAGTTGACTAGGCGTTCTTTGCGTTCTTGGGCGGAAATTGAGCGATAAGCTTTGAGCAGCTTGTACTGCCCCGCTTGCAAGTAAGTGACTAGGCACTGAACAAAGGGGTCGGGATTGTCGGTTAGAGACTCTGGAGTTTGGGCGGAGGGTTCCTTTGCCGCCTGTGGCTGTACGGAGTTTTGAACTAAAAAATTCTGCCGATTCGCTGCTTCCCGATCGGTTTTTCCAAAGGAAGTTTCTAAAAACTCTCCCCTCGAAGGAATGCCGTAAATATTTCGTGCTTGAGCGAGCTTTTGAGCCAATTCCGGACGGTACTGCGAAATCCGATTGAGTAATAATTCAGCAACGATGAAACTGACTTGCCGATCGAACGTCCAGATTCCCTCAAACCGGCGGGCGGGGTCTATCCCTTCAAACGATGACATCCGCAATCGGGAGGTGGTTCGAGGAAGGTCAGAAGTGCGGCGGCTAGGGGAAAAGGCCGGTGCGATTCCTTTTCTAGCTGCGGTCTTTCCTCTTACACCCTGACGCGATCGCCCATCCTCTGTTAGGTTTCGTTCTCGACAAACCAAGCAGGTAGCATAATTCTGCCCGATCACCACTAAGTGCCACTCTTGACTTAAACCATCGGTCGGCTCAAAAGCAACAGTTTCATAAGCTTCCGAACTGTTGCTAAAGTCGGTTTCTGGGGCTGCCAGCACATATAACTGCTCTGTCCGTTCTGCAATCCGTCGATAACGGTGAGCTTCCTGACGATAGAAGCGCTCTCGCTGGAAACTGGCAATCACCAGATGCTGGTCTAAAGATGCCAGAACCTGGTCTTCCATCGCATGAGATAAGGCGATTAAGGAAGACTTGAAATACATTTGAGGTCGCAGCTGGGGCAGGACTTGCAGCAAATCTGCCAGCACAGAAGTCGGGATGATCATTTAGTAATTTGCCGAGTTTCGTACCCGTTCTATGCCTATCGTACAAAAGAGCGTTCCCTACTAACGGTTTGAATATTTCCTTGTAATCCGGTTTTAACGATTGTAAATTCTCACAAAATTGCTTAACTCCACGTTCAAGGGCAGCTAAATCACACTTGTGTGAGTTTTGTTATTTGATGGGCGTGAGTTGAGGGAAACTCAATGATTGCATTG
>NZ_JAMPJZ010000063.1:0-31815 GCF_039961835.1 Trichocoleus sp. ST-U1 | reverse complement strand
GCGGCTTAAATCTCTAATAAATCTCATAAGTCTCTTGTTTTCTTGACTTTTGTTTTAGCTTATTCTACTTTTTATTATGTGTAATTTATTTTACATAAGCACTTATCTCGCAACCGAATCAAGATTGGTGTCCAAACTGGATGCAAATGCTGCCGCACCCAGTCAGCAAACATCCGACAAAAAACACTTTTACCTCTTCCCGGCCCCCCTTGGATAAACATCACCTTGTCTTGTTTCTGGGCATCTGCTAGTATCTCCTTTGCCCAGCTTTCGACCTCAAATGGGGTCGCATTTTTATTAACCTCACCATTGGCATTTACTGGACTTGCTTTCAGCGGCACGTAAATATCTTTGAAAGTGAAGCTTTCAGCAAATACTGTCTCTAGCGGCTTTGAAGAAATCTGCTCATCTAAATAAGTATTGATACTATAGTATTTGTCCGATTCTTGTCGCCTGCCAGCTAAATATAATTCCGCCCGTTGTCTGACAGAATCCTCAGCATCTTCTAAAGCTTTTTTCAGATGTTGATGAGTCTTCCAAGCAACCCAAGCTGTTAAAATCTCAGCTTCCTGCTTATTTATTCCTGCTTGTTGCAGTTGGTTCGACAATACTTGATTTAAAACTTGGGCTAATTCCGATTCGTGGAAGCAGGTGAGAACATTCCTAGCGAGATGTTAATCTAGTTGAAATTCTCCCAGTTTTGCGTTTTGCTGTTGAGCGATATTTGTGGTAGGCGTTGCACTTGCTAGCTGTAAATTAGCTGGCTGTAAATTGACTTGCTGTAATAAGTCATTACTTTGCACTAATTCATTAAAGCTTTCTAGATAAGCCAGGGGAGATGCGATCGCTACCCATTCCTCTAGGGATGGCTCTTGATTCGTCTTTTTGCGGTACAGCCTCACGCCTTGTATCGCTAGTTTCGTCCCTGATAGCCCTGCTATAGCAATAGGAATTCCCGCAGAACCCGCAATTGCAGAGAACAAACCTAAAGCTAGTCCGAATTCCAGCGCGAATTTAGTAATCTCTGTCCCTGTCTCAGCGACATCTCCGGGTTTCCCTAGTTCCCGAATATCAGTGTTAAAAAACTGCCAAATCTCTTTGAGGTTCGTCATGCGATCGCTACTCTCCGTGCTGATGAGTCGAAGATAACTCAACGATTAAGCATCTGCCCTCAGTCGGGTATTTCTCATATTTTTTGGAGAAAGAGCGATCGCTTACTTGACACAGTTCCAGGTAATCATGGATGATGAAAGATTGTCTGTCTATTCCTGCTCGGATCAGGTTGAGACATTCCAAAAGCTGATTGGTCATTGGTCAAGAAGTCATTAGTCATGGGTCTATAGAAGCGAATCTAAAGACTGAATCTAAAGACAAAAGACAACTGACAATCACCTATTCAGCTACCTGTACGGCAACCCCTAGGACTATCCCATGAGTTACGCAATTATTGAAACTGGCGGCAAACAGCTGAGAGTCGAACCAGGTCGCTTTTACGACATCGAACTGCTTCCCTCAGAACCAGACACCCAAGTTACCATTGATAAGGTTTTGTTCGTTCAGAACGACGGCGATGTGACCATCGGTCAACCTTTCATCGAAGGGGCGACGGTAGAATGCACGGTGATGAGACACCGGCGTGGGAAGAAGGTCATCGTCTACAAGATGAAGCCCAAAAAGAAAACCCGCCGCAAGAAAGGACATCGCCAGGAAATCACCCAGCTGATGATTAACTCCATCAGCATCAATGGCTCAGTGGTGGCTTCCGAACAACAGGCTTCCCAAACCGCCGCCGCTGACGAATCAGAAGAAGCTCAAGAAGCTGTGGCAACGGTGGTTGTTGATGAGACAGATACCGAGAGCGCTGCGACCGAGTAAATCGCTGAGACTACAGCAGAATAGTAAGTAGTAAGGACAAGTGAGGAAATTATGGCTCATAAGAAAGGTACAGGTAGTACTCGCAACGGTCGTGATTCTAATGCTCAACGCTTAGGCGTCAAGCGTTTCGGCGGTCAGACCGTGAGAGCAGGCAGTATTTTGGTGCGTCAGCGGGGAACTTCGTTTCACCCTGGCAATAATGTCGGTGTGGGCAAAGACTATACCTTGTTTGCCCTCATTGATGGCATCGTGACCTTTGAACGGAAGGACAGAACCCGCAAGAAGGTAAGCGTTTACGCTGTGCCAGCGGTGGCAGAAGCATCCCCTGAGAATGCACCCGTTCCGGCTCAGGTATAAGTATCCAGACCTAGTAGTTGGATAGATTAAGAAAGGAGGGGCAATTTATAAATTGCCCCTCTTTTTATTCGGCATTTTTTTATCAGCGATCGCGCTGGTTGGTCAAAATAAACGTAATATGTGATTCTGAGTGCCAGCGAAAAATTTCATCTCAATATTTTGCTTGGCTCAATGTGACAAATTGTTACTTTTTTAGACCGCTTTAGTTACTAACAACTATTCACTACACTAACGCCATGTTTCCCATTCATCGCCCTCGCCGCCTTCGTACCTCAACCCAGCTGCGCCGGATGGTGCGTGAAACGGTTCTTGCCACGAGTGACCTAATCTACCCTCTGTTTGCCGTGCCGGGAGAGGGCATTGCTAAGGAAGTGAAATCGATGCCAGGAGTCTACCAGCTGTCGGTAGACAAAATTGTGGAAGAGGCAAAAGAAGTCTATGACCTCGGCATTCCCGCGATCATTCTTTTTGGCATTCCCGCAGATAAGGATGTAGATGCGACGGGTGCGTGGCACGATTGTGGGATTGTCCAAAAAGCTTCCACGGCAGTGAAAGAAGCGGTGCCGGATTTAGTAGTCATTGCCGATACTTGCTTGTGCGAATATACCAGTCACGGTCACTGCGGTTATCTGGAAGTGGGCGACTTGACAGGACGGGTGTTAAATGACCCGACGCTAGAATTGCTCAAGAAAACAGCAGTGTCTCAAGCCAAGGCTGGCGCTGATATTATCGCTCCGTCTGGGATGATGGACGGTTTTGTGCAGGCGATTCGGGAAGGATTGGATGCAGCAGGATTCCACGATACACCGATTCTCTCTTACGCTGCCAAATATGCTTCGGCTTATTATGGCCCTTTCCGCGATGCGGCTGATTCAACACCGCAGTTTGGCGATCGCAGAACTTACCAGATGGACCCCGGCAATGCCCGCGAAGCCCTCAAAGAAATCGAACTCGATATTGCAGAAGGGGCAGATATGCTGATGGTGAAACCGGCGCTTGCCTATATGGACATCATCTGGCGGGTGAAAGAAGCCAGCAACTTGCCGGTAGCCGCTTACAATGTCTCCGGCGAATACGCGATGGT
The DNA here is from genome assembly GCF_039961835.1 of Trichocoleus sp. ST-U1. Taxonomy (NCBI): domain Bacteria; kingdom Bacillati; phylum Cyanobacteriota; class Cyanophyceae; order Leptolyngbyales; family Trichocoleusaceae; genus Trichocoleus; species Trichocoleus sp. ST-U1. The sequence goes on along the minus strand of NZ_JAMPJZ010000063.1, from coordinate 28,499 downwards.
GAAAGCCGCTGCCCTCAATGGCTGGATTGACGAACAGCGAGTCGTGATGGAAACTTTAACCAGCTTCAAGCGGGCTGGAGCTGATTTGATTCTCACCTACCACGCCAAAGATGCCGCCCGTTGGTTGTAGGAAGTCAGGGTGAAGGATGAAAAAAACAACAGATTCGCCTAGAACTAGGCATTTTCATCCTTCGCATTTCATCCAGCATTCTTAGGTAGCTACTTATGTTCAAAAGGAATCCGTCTGGCGGTACAGATTTAGGGTTGGATATGAGTAAGCTAAACGGTAGATTTCGCTAAAAAAGCGGCAAATTACAGAAATTCGGTGCAATTGAACACCAATCCCCAGTGTGTTGATGAGTAGAATGAGCCAGTACGAGACTCTAAATTATTGATGACGATGGATTGCAGTCATATTCAATTTTGTGACCGTAAATCACAAATCGACTTTCAACAACTGCAAGAGCTGTTTCACTTAGCTGCCTTCTGGGCACAGAACCGGCAAATTGAAGATTTAAAAGTTGCGATCGCCAATAGCGAACCTGTGATTAGCGTCTGGGACGAAAACAAGCTGATTGGATTTGCCAGAGCGACTTCCGATGGCGTTTACCGTGCCACTATCTGGGATGTGGTCGTACATCCGGCATACCAAGGCGCAGGACTCGGACGCAAGTTGGTGGAAACAGTCTTGAGCCATCCTCGTGTCAGTCGGGTAGAGCGGGTCTACCTGATGACGACTTATCAACAGGGCTTTTACACGCGCATCGGTTTTGAATGTAGCAACCCCAGTACGACGATGGTGCTGTATAACAACCAGCCGCTGACCGAGCCTCTGCCTGCCCAGGTTATGTCGTCTCAATAGGCACTAGGGGAAGCGAAAACTGAAGCCGGGTGAGATTCTGGGCGGCTGAAGTATTAGAGGCATCTGCTGGTTGCGCTGCCACTACTTCCAGGCGTCCCTGCATCACTTCGATGAGGGTTTGAGCAATCAGTAAGTTCATCCCCTCGGATAGCTGTGGCATTTGTCGGGGTGCTCCTTTTCTGGGTGCCCCTCCCAATTCCGACGTCTTTTGCTCTTTGAGCAAATCAACTGGCTCGCTCCAGACGCTGACGGGGCACTCGGCATCAATCCAGATGTGGATGTACCCAGATGCTGGTGAGGAGGGAACCCAAACCCGAATGTTGCCTTCATTCATGCGAGCGATCGCGGTATCAACCAGATTTAGCAGCACTTGCTGCAATCGTCGCGGATCTGCCAGAACGTAAATCTCTCGATCGGGTGGCGATACCTCAAGGCGGATACTCCGATTCGCTGCTTGCAGGTGAGTCAAGTTGTAGACTTCCTCTAAAACCTTGGCAAGCTCGACGGGTTGAATCTCTATCCGACTGGTGCCGTGTTGAGTTTTGGCAACAGCGATAATTTCGTCTATCAGTTGCATCAGCTTCAGCGCAGAGGCGTGAGCCTGAGCAATAAATTCTCGTTCTTCTTCTGGGTCGTCACACAAATCGGACAAAATCAACTGATGCAAGCCAATCAAACTGTTGAGGGGCGATCGCAATTCATGAGAAGTCCGCGCCAAAAATCCAGCTTTAAACTGGCTCATTTCTGTTGCCATGTGGTACGCCATCTGGGTTTGCTTAAGTTCCTCCAGGATGGTTGTCACGTCCGGATTCGCGTCTTGGGGCATAAATATAATTACCAGTTTTGCTGATTAGCTAAGTCGATTAAACTACCAATTTAACCGCTCCTTGCCGCAAGATTTCCCAGCCACTGCCCGTCCATTTGGCGACGGTGGAAGGAACACCAGCCGTCAGCGTTGTTTCTGATTCCGAAGGGAATAGCGTCAGGACATCGGGAAACTGCGCTGCGATTTCTGCCATCGTTTCTAAAGGTGGCTCCCCCGAACGGTTAGCGCTGGTGGTTGCTAAGGGGCCAGTTTGCGACAAAATTGAGAGCGCGACGCCAGAATTCGGCACTCGCAACCCAATCGTGGTCGGGTCAGATGGATTCATCGCTTTAGGAACGCACGCTGAGGCTGGCAACACTAAAGTCAAAGCACCAGGCCAGTATTGGTCAGCAACTTGTTGCCAAATCTGCCATTCAGCTGGACTTCCCTTGACAAAATCCCACAAATCTAAAGCGTTTGCGCCCATTAAAATCAGCGGTTTATCTTGCCGCCGCTGCTTTGCTGCAAAAATTAACTCTGACCGATCCGGCTGCACTGCTAGTGCTGGTACAGTATCGGTGGGAAAGCTAACCAAACTCCCAGAACGAGCGCCTTCTATCAAGGCTGCCATTGAAACTTGTGTCATTTTTTTAGAGTTTTGAGTTTTGAATAAATCCCCTCAAATTCATCACTCATCGGGTTTCCGATAGGCTAAGGCAAAGCGTTCAATCCCAGCTAAATCGGCGTGAATTTGAATTTTGCAGTAACTGCCTCGATCTTGCAACAGTTGAGCAACTGCATCGGCTTGTCCCGCCATCATCTCAATTAGCCAAATACCGCCCGGTCGCAGATAGTCTGGCGCTATTTCTACCAAGTGGCGGATGCAATCTAAGCCATCTGTGCCACCGTCGAGGGCGAGGTGGGGTTCGTGTTTCGCCACTTCCGGTTGCAGGGAAGGCAGCAAATGACTGGGAATATAAGGTGGGTTTGATACCATGCCGCTGAGCTGACGTTTTAGGGCGGACAACGGCTGCCACCAAGAACCTTGGTAAAACTGAATGCGAGCCGCTAAACCCAGTTGCTGGGCATTCTGTTGAGCGATCGCTAGAGCAGCCGGACTATAATCAACCGCGTGGAGAGTGGCAGATGGAAAGGCATCTGCGAGTCCGAGAGCGATCGCGCCACTGCCAGTTCCTAAATCTGCCCAATGTCCTTGCTGTAAGGGCGGGGAGGCTCCACTCTGAGCAGCAGCGGCAACCGCCAAATCAATCAGATACTCTGTTTCCGGTCGCGGAATCAATACTGCTGGTGAAACAAACAGAGAAAAATGACGCCAGGGAGCAACACCAGCCAGGTACTGAACTGGCAACCGCTCATCCAGACGCCGTTGCCACATCTGGGTTAACTCCGGCAACGGCATCGGTAATTTTATCTGGGTTTTGTCTTTGAAAGACTCCAACCGCAGCGCCAACCGATCTAGAGCGGCGACTTCTCGCAGCAACCAGTCTACTTCTGTTGGGTCAACGTCCGCGGATTTGGCAGCATCCCGCGCCCAGTTGCGCCACTTCCAAAGTTCTATACCTGAAACCATACCCAAGCAAAACACCAGAATCAAGGAAAAAAGATAAAAGATAAAGTATGAAGTTTATCCTTCATACTTTATCTTTTATCTTTGATTCTTTTGTCTATTTACCGCTTTAGCGACGTTGTTGCTGAGAATTCGCGGGGGCAGGACCACGCGATCGCACAAAGTCCACTGACGCTTTGGGTGGAACCAGTACAATGTTGTTCAGCTGCTGATTATTGCTGGTGCGTAAAGTTTCAATTACACCCTCCAGATTCACCACCTGAATTTCCACTGTAGATGCCAGACCTGGCTGTTGCTGTTTGAATCGATCCAGCATACTCTGTAATTCTTCTTTGCTAAAGAAGAAAGGAATGATGGGTTTATTGTCTCGTTGTAAGGTCAAATACCCCTTATCCTTTCCGCCTCTTGCCACAAACAAAGGAACCCCATCAAAATTTTGCACGGGTTTGCCGCTTTGACTCAGGATGGCTTTTGCTGAATCTACCTGCTGCTGGGTGGGTACGAAAGCAAAATCCAGACCATCTGGCTTGGCTGCATTCGCTTGATCCAGTTTGTAAACGTCTCCCAGCGATACGGGTACCACCTTCACCGTACTTGCTAGTTGAGCATTTTGCTTCTTCAACCGTTCGATAAATGTTTGAGCATCTTGCTGGCTGATAAAAACACCTGCCACTGCGGTCTTCTTTTGCCCCTCATTCACTGAAGCAACTAATGGAGAACCTTGAGGATCGGTGATCGTAAACACGGGCACAGCTTGCAACTTTTCTAGAATCTGTTGTTCTGGCAATGCCAGCGCCCGCAGCGTTTCTAAACCGGGCAGCGCTCCCAGTACAACACTTCCCACTAAACCCAGTGTTGCGCTCAATCGAACTAATGATCTCATCACAATTCCCTCAAAATTTTTCGTTGAATACCCCGCCTTACCAATAATAGAGTCGAGACAAGGCGATAATGTTTCTTCGCTCTAGCAGTACCCGAATGAACGGGTCAAAGTTTATTGCCAACTAAACTTTATCGATTCTACTGTTTTGTTGCGACTGTCATTTTTGAACTGTTTAACTCCCCATGTCCTAATTCTTGGCACCAAGGGTCAATTTGATGCCTGAACTCGCTATTTATTCATTCTCAATGCTGCATACTCGGAAATGGAATTCCCAAATTACTGAAGGAATGAATGGCGAATTGTAACCCTCTATGACTATGTAAGATTAGGATGAGTTCCACGCAATCGTCAGCCAACTTATCTCCCAATTTACCAGGGAAAAATCTGCATGAATCACCTCCCGAAGTCCTCAAAGGAATTTCAGCAGGGTGTCAGACAGCAACACCTGAAAATTATTGAGATTCCCTCTAACCTTGGCAGGTTTGGGGCTAACTCTTTTTACTACTAAAAATCGGGATGACAGGATTTGAACCTGCGGCATCCTGCTCCCAAAGCAGGCGCGCTACCAAGCTGCGCTACATCCCGGTGAAATTCAGCGATGGGCTATCAGCCGATCGGGTCTTGGGTGTTTAACTCCCCTGACACGCCTGCCAGTGACCTCTGGTTATTATAGCTTATTTAGCCGATATTTGGAGTAAAGAATTCACAAACTAATCTGGATACCAAAACATCCCTTTAATTCCTTCCGGGTCGGCAATAAAATTCAGGCCCCGGTAGAAATCCACCACCTGGGGGTCAGCGAACAGAGTAATGTTGCTAATGTCTTCACTGCGTAGCTTCTTGATCGCGTACTTCATCAACGCCTTCCCCAGTCCTTTGCCTTGAAAATCTGGGTGAACTACCACATCCCAAATGGTGGCATTGAAGGCATGATCGGAAGTGGCGCGGGAAAAGCCTACCAGCCTTCGCTGGGTTCCTCGCACTTCCCACATCGAAACTACCAAAAAACTATGTTCGATTGCTTTCTTGACCTTGCGTAGCGGACGCCGGGACCACCCGACCGCATCGCAGAGTTCTTCGAGTTCATAAAGGTCAATGTCGCGTTCGGTGCTGAAAAATATCCGAGAGCCGCTGCCCGTGCGATCGCCTGTACCTTCTACAACATCCCCCTCCCCCAGCGTCGGCTTCGACGCAGTGCTACCATCAGAACCGCTAAACAAGCTTTTCCAAAAACCCATGCAGGTGTGGTTAAGGTATTTACATTCTCCAGTTCCCAGCAGTCTGGGGAATTCCCAACCGTGCTTCGCACCGCGTGCTAACACGCGATCTGAGACTTCCTGATCGAAGAGACCAATTCCAACACTTTCAGGTTTCCCTGCAAGTACCAAATATCTAATCTCTACAGGATTTACTTCCGGTGTTCGGTTGCGAGAAACGAAGCAATCTGAGGAACGAATCAATCTCGTGCAATCAATTGACGCGGGGGAGTCACGTACACTCTTGGAGAGTGATACAGTCTCAGTATCTCCATCCCTCTTATTTCAACGAATCTAGCCCAAACATCACGAAAAAAATGATAACACAATTGCGCTACCTTTTAAACCATTACACGCACTCCCCGATCTGGAGCGGGTGCGGCATTGTGTGGTTTAGGGCGCATTCGGCAATACTGGCAATACATTAGTTAGACTGAATTCTACGGGTTAATACTCCGCAGCTCCACAGCAATCCCGATTTCCTTGAATTGTCGGTCGGGAGAAGCTACCGTCTCGCCAAGCCATCGTGCAGCTAGGCACAAGTTTTTGGCTGATGACTGGAGACAAGAGCAACAGAAGAACTGAGAAACAGAGGCAGCTTTTGACTGGTTACTTCCTGGATGCCACATCGCGTTGGCACAGGTGAGCAAAAACAAAGAAAATCATGTACGGGCAGCTAGTCATGATACGACGAATGTTGAGTTATTTCACTAAGGGGCAAGGGAGAACTTGCACCGGTTATCTTTATTTGCACCAATCTACTCAACTCCACCGGGAGTTGGTATCGAGTGGATAATTTTTTTAGGAAAATTTGTGAGAGATTAACCATAAGAGAAGGTTCTTTGGCGAAGGGCACTTGGCTCTATCTCCCAAAATGCTTTTAACCTGGCAAGCGAGTCTTAGCCCTATATATGGCCACGGGTTTGAAATCATCCACACTAGAACTTCTGAAGCGCTTTAATCGGGCGTTTCCTCAGTTCTACGAGCAGTTTGTCAGCAGTGAGATTCAGCTACAAAACTTGAGGCTTGCCTATCGGCTCTATAAAACCACCAGAGCGGTTATTGAGCTGAAACCCGAAGGCAATAAAAGTGCCCTACATTTTGCTTACCGCAACCAATCTTTTCTGCTAAGTGATATTTTTGGGGTTCTGGCTGCATACGGGCTGACCATTCACAGTCTCAGTCTATATGGTCAAATCGCTCCTCCGATGCTAGTTTTCATCAAACTGGTGGTGTCTCGTGGCAGCAAAGCACTGACAGACAAAACCTCGGAAAATGTCTGTCGCGCCATTCGGGAAGCTTTGGCTGGGCGCTTTGAAGTAGAAGAGATGCTGGCAGTGGAATTTAATCTGGATGCCGGTTTGGAGCAGGTAGAAACGGAATTTTATGTAGACCCTGTTTTCCATCTTCCGGCGCTGTTAATTGAGGCGGATAACCAACCGGGTCTGTTTTATAAGGTGATGTACGCTATCTGGCAAGAGGATTTGCTGGTGGTCAATGCCAATTTGCTAGTCTGGCGAGGACGCACCCGCTTGATTCTTTACTTATTGGGACCGAACGAAAGTGTGATTCCGGAATATTTAGGTCAAAAAATTGCTGAAAGCGTGCGTCAGCGATTGCTAGGGCGCAGATTTTAATGTTTAGAATGTTTAGCCATTAGTCTTTTGTCCAATAGTCCTAACTTTACGCTTCTCGAAGCGATCGCGCCTACAAGCAGACGTTTCGTAAGGCAGGGGTAAGCCATGACCAATAACAATGACTTGTTCACCAATCTGGTAGAACTTCGGGATAGGATCAAAATATGGCAACTATCGAAATCCTGGGAGTTCGGCACACCTACGATTTGACGCCTCCCATTGCATCATCTACCCCTGTTTTAGTCTTTATCCACGGCTGGCTCCTCAGCCGTCGGTACTGGCAACCCCTGATTGAGCAGATAGCACCAGATTATCAGTGTTTGTCTTACGACTTGCGGGGGTTTGGTGATTCTCAGCCTCTGGATAATTATGGGTTCACCCGTCAAGAAATGCCGGTGCAGAGTCGGCAAGTCGTCCGCAAGAGTCAGCCAGAGGAGAACTTTCTTCGCTCTTCAGAGCCTCTTACGTTGAGCCTCTCGAATTACACTCCCGCTGCTTATGCCAAAGAAGTCGGTATTTTGTTGCAGAAGCTGAATATCTCTAGTGCTTGGCTGATTGGCCATTCGTTGGGTGGCAGCATTGCCCTTTGGGCGGCAGACCAGCAACCTGATTCGGTTAAGGGGGTCGTCTGCATTAATGCTGGAGGTGGCATTTATCTGAAGGAGGCCTTCGAGCGATTTCGGGCTGCGGGTCAGCAGCTTCTGAAACGGCGTCCCCATTGGCTGTGCTATGTACCGGGGATTGATTTGCCTTTTACACGGGCGCAAGTGGCGCGCCCAATTGCTCGGTGCTGGGGACGACAGCGACTGATTGATTTTATTACGGCTCATCCGGAAGCGGCGCTGGGGACTTTACTGGATTCGACGACGGAAGCGGAGGTCAATCGCTTACCGCAGGTGGTGTCACGGCTAAAACAGCCGGTTTATTTTATTGCTGGTGCTAAAGATAGGGTAATGGAACCGAAGTATGTGCGGCACTTAGCAAGCTTTCACCCGTTATTTCAGGGTTGTGGTGAGAACGTGATGGAAATTCCGGACTGCGGACATCTATCGATGGTGGAGCAGCCAGAGGCAGTTGCTACCGAAATTCGCAAAATTATAGCTAATTGTCCGGATTCTAGCAACTTCGCTTAAGGTAGATGTTTTGTTTGCACCATAAATCTTTAAATTTTATTAAGATTAAAGGAGTGCCTGCTAAAAAACGATATTGATTTTCGCTTCTTAGATTTTGACTGCGATCGCGATGAGCGCTCCCAGAAGAGTAGTAATTAGTCTGAGTGGCAAGGGAACAATCAACTGATGAATCTAAGGCTTTCCTGATACTTGTGCTGAAATTATGATCGATCCAAAACAGACTATTCAAATTTCTTCGGAGTTGACTGACGAACATCTGCTGGCTATCTGCGAGGCAGCCGATGTAATTGCTTGCGAGTGTCCTAGTTATTTGGTTCGGCTTTTAAATGATGTCAGAGAGTTTCGCCGTTACACAAATGAGTGTATTGAGCGCTTTCCCTCGGATGCAGAGACTCATCATTGGCTCAGCAGTCGGGCGAATCAGGTAGAAATGCTGCTGTCTTTAACAATTTATGAGCTTTTGCAGAAAGAAAATCTTTTAGATGAGAATAATCAGCTGAATTTGCAGCAGCTTTCAGACAGAAACCGGGCGATCGCGCTATCCAAAGTATTGCATCCTTACTCATCAAAATGATCGAGAGAATCGACTGATTTAAGGTCTGTTTAGAAATTGCGCGATCGCTTTGCCCGAAAAATATTGCATCCTCGCGCCTCAAAACTGGATGCAAACTTCTACTGTGAAGTTTGGTAAAGCTGCATAACATCAGTAATTGGCAGCCGGGACTGAACGCCCAAAGTCAATCGGGAAGTATGACCCCGATTCAAATGATCGGCGGCAGCACAGGCAATCATGGCGGCGTTGTCAGTGCAGAATTTTAGCGGGGGGAATAGCACCCGCAGGTTTCGCTGTGCAGTAGCGACTTGCAGGTGTTTTCTCAGCCCACTGTTGGCGGCGACACCGCCACCGATGGCAATGGTATCAAGACCGTAGTCGAGGGCGCAGGCGATCGCCCTTCGCGTCAGACTTCGCGCTACGCTTTCTTGGAAACTTGCCGCAATGTCATTCACCGGCAGCGACGGAGACGCTTCCTGCTGCAACTTTTGCACCAGTCTCAGCACAGCTGTTTTTAAGCCACTAAAACTAGAGTCATAGGGATGATAGCCGCCCCCTGGCACCCCGACATTCCCTTCCGGCAAAGGATAGGCTTGCGGATTCCCCGCTTGGGCGAGTTGGTCAATCACCGGCCCACCCGGATAACCCAGATTTAACAACCGCGCCACCTTATCGAAGGCTTCACCAGCGGCATCATCGCGGGTTTCTCCTAGTGTCTCGTACACACCACAATCTTTTACATAAATCAAGCTGGTGTGTCCGCCCGAAACCAGCAGACATAAAAAAGGCGGCTGTAAAGAAGGTTCGCTCAAATAAGTAGCGTATATGTGGCCTTCCAGATGATGGACTCCGACAAACGGTTTCCGATGGACAATCGCAAGAGTTTTGGCAGCCGTCAGCCCCACCAACAATGCCCCCACCAAACCAGGGGCGCAGGTTGCCGCAATACCATCAATTGACGCCCACTCCATCTGCGCTTCTTGGAGTGCTTTGTCTAAACAATTGTTAATTATTTCGACGTGTTGACGGGAAGCAATTTCTGGCACAACCCCGCCATACTGCCGATGAACAGGGATTTGTGAGGCGACGATGCTACTGCAAATTTGACGATTCTTTACGATCGCTACCGCCGTTTCGTCACAACTTGTTTCAATCGCTAATACTGTTGACATTCACTGGTACTTTAATATATCGATACATGATTGCTTCCGTACAAACAATGACCTTGTTTTGTACTTAAAAGTTTTCGTTTTGTAACAAAAGGAAACAATCCCATGAAACGATTGTTGGCTTTGATTTTTGCCCTTTGTATTTGGTTTAGCGTTGCCCCAACGGCATCGGCTGATAACGTATCAGGTCTGGTGCCATGCAGCCAGTCCAAGGCTTTTCAGCAACGTGCTGCAACCGCCCGCAATACCAACTTCGACCCCGATTCAGGGCGCAAGCGTTTTGAACGTTATTCTCAGGCAATGTGTGGCCCAGAGGGTTTACCCCACTTGGTTGTAGATGGTCGCCTGGATCGTGCCGGTGACTTTATCATTCCCAGCATTCTGTTCCTGTATATTGCGGGTTGGATTGGTTGGGTTGGTCGTGCCTATATTCAATCGGTGAAAAAAGAGGCAAACCCAGAGTATAAAGAAATCCAACTGGATGTTCCCCGGGCTGTTGGTTTTATGCTAAGTGGCTTCACTTGGCCTTTGGCAGCAGTCAAAGAATTGCTCACGGGTGAATTGACTGCAAAAGAAGATGAGATTCCTGTCTCAATTCGCTAGTTACGTTGAATTATTGACTGTTTTGGAGAATGATTCATGCAGTATTTCCTCAAGTATCTTTCCCTAGCTCCGGTTCTGGCTATTGTGTGGCTATCCCTTCAGGCTAGTCTCTTGGCTGTCTTTATCTACATTTTCCCCGACCTGCTTTTCCATCCAATGCCGTAAAGATCGCAGGATTTTCAAGACTGGTTAAAAAATGCTGTATCAAACGATAGAAGCATCTCCAGTTTTAACCCAACGATAATTAGTGGCACTAGCTCATCAAAAGGTGAAGAAATTATGCAAGTGCAAGCAATAAGCGACTCGAAAGATCGTCGTAACGACCCCAGAAATCGGGAAGTTGTCCATGAAGCTGGCGATCCGCAAATTGGCAATTTAGCAACGCCGATTAATTCTTCCGGTTTCACAGAGGCTTACATCAATAACTTGCCAGCCTATCGCAAAGGGCTGTCACCCGGACGCCGAGCATTAGAAATTGGTATGGCTCATGGTTATTGGTTGATTGGTCCCTTCGCCAAACTGGGTCCTCTGCGCGATACAGATGTCGCGAACCTGGCAGGTTTGCTGTCAACGGTTGGCTTGATTATCATTTTGACGATTGGGCTATCCCTCTACGCTTCTAGCAATCCCCCCAACCCCACTAAAACGATTACCACGCCCCGTCCTCCAGACGCCCTCAATAGTCAGGAAGGCTGGAACGAGTTTGCGAGTAATTTTCTGATTGGTGGAGTTGGTGGTGCGGGAATCGCCTACCTGCTGATTTCCAATTTGGAACTGCTTCAAGGTCTGTTCAAAATTGGGTAGTAGCAGTAGCGATCGCTAGCTTGGAAACACCTGTTATACAAGTCTTCTAGCGTTCGTTACGACTGGCTTACCACTGCGCGTCCACCCATCTGTTTAACCAGAAATGCGTGGCGTCGTGGCTGAGGCAAACCACTGACCAACCGTTTTCTTGCCACCAGGCAAGCGGTTATCTTAAACTCCTCACTTTGTTTTGAATCAAGAACCCTGCCCATGCCGTGAGGGCAGGGTTCTCTGTTTGTGCATGAGGGCGATCGCATTTATCCTGAGTAAGGTTGGAAAAAGAGGGACTTTAGAAGTTATGGCGCGTCTAGCACTGCTGAGTGTATCTGATAAAACTGGGCTAATCGACTTTGCCCGTCAGTTGGTTGAAAAATTTGAGTTTGATTTAATCAGCAGTGGTGGAACGGCTAAAGCCCTTAAAGATGCTGGGCTACCCGTGACGAAAGTTTCTGATTACACGGGTTCTCCGGAGATTTTGGGGGGGCGCGTTAAAACACTACATCCCCGGATTCATGGCGGGATTTTGGCGCGTCGGGATGTGCCCCAAGATTTGGCAGATTTGGAGGCGAACCAAATTCGCCCGATTGATTTGGTGGTGGTAAATCTTTATCCTTTTGAACAGACGATTGCAAAAGCCGAAGTCACATTGCCGGAAGCGATTGAGCAGATTGACATTGGTGGCCCTGCGATGATACGGGCTTCTGCAAAAAACTTCCAACATCTAACAGTTTTGTCTAACCCAAACCAGTATGATTCCTACTTGCAGGAATTGCGGCAGCAGGGCGGGGACGTGTCCTTTGAGTTCCGTCGGGCTAGGGCACGAGAGGCGTTTGAGCATACAGCGGGGTATGACAGGGCGATCGCGACCTATCTCACCCATCAATCCCCTGTCGAGGCGCATACATCGCCCCTACCCACCCAATTTGACCTTTCTGGACAACAGTTGCAATCTCTACGATATGGGGAAAATCCCCATCAACCTGCCGCATGGTATCAAACTGGGGCAGTTGCGTCTGGATGGGCGGCGGCGACTAAACTTCAGGGAAAAGAACTGAGTTATAACAACTTAGTGGATTTGGAAGCAGCGCGGCGGATTATTGCTGAGTTTCCCGATACCCCAGCAGCGACGATTATCAAGCACAATAATCCCTGCGGCGTAGGTTTGGGCAATAGCTTGTCTGAGGCTTATGAAAAAGCTTTTAATGCTGATTCGGTTTCGGCTTTCGGTGGGATTGTGGCGCTAAATCAGCCGATTGACGCCTCCACAGCGACAGCACTGACCAAAACATTTTTAGAATGCGTCGTGGCACCGGGATGCGAACCAGAGGCACAGGAAATTCTGGCGGCTAAGTCTAAGGTGCGGGTTTTGACTTTGCCAGACTTGGCGGCTGGGCCAGAAAATACAGTTAAGGTTATTGCCGGTGGTTTCCTCGTCCAAGCTTCTGATGACGTGGTGGAAAACGCCAGCCAGTGGCAAGTCGTCACAGAAAAGCAACCAACGCCAGAACAACTGGAAGAATTACTATTCGCCTGGAAAGTTTGCAAACACGTTAAATCTAACGCGATTGTTGTAACGCGCGATCGCACTACTTTAGGTGTGGGTGCTGGGCAAATGAATCGCGTCGGTTCGGTCAAAATTGCCCTAGAACAAGCTGGAGAAAAATCCTCAGGTGCCACGCTTGCCAGCGATGGTTTCTTCCCCTTCGATGACTCGGTGCGGACAGCAGCAGCGGCGGGAATTGTAGCGATTGTTCAGCCGGGAGGCAGTCTGCGCGATCAAGATTCAATTAAGGCTGCCAATGAGCTTGGTTTAGTGATGGTGTTAACAGGCATCCGTCACTTCTTGCATTAAGCAGTCACAGAAAGAGTTAGAGGGAGGTAGCGATCGCTAGGTTCAAATACTTTATGGCGATCGCTCACCCTTTTAACTACTGCACTGCATTCCTAAAATCAATCATTGTCTGACGATAGGGATCTGGCAATCCAGTGTCATAACATTTACCTTTGACAACATACCCAAGCATTCCCTCTTCCTGTTGCAAGTCGTCGAGACAGGATGTTAACTGAAATTCACCTTTTTGGTCGCGGAGGTTGTTGTTAATATTATGTTCAAGAAATTCAAATATTTTCGGTGTGAGTATATACAAACCAAAGATACATAAGAATTGATCTTCTGCCATCCCCTCTACACGAAGATGCTGGCGTGCATACTCAACCGTAGGCTTTTCTGCAAGTTGTGTTACTGAAAGGATTGAGTTTGATTCCTGCCAAATTCCGGTAACACAGCCAGATTTATGAAGGCTTTCTTCTGGAAGTGTCGTTAAACTAACAACACTTTGATTAACTTGTTTGTAAGCATCTAAAAGTTGACCTGCACATGAAGTTTCAGTGTCCGATGAGTAAACATGATCGCCCAGCATCAGCAGAAATGGCTCATCTTTCACCCATTCTTTGGCACAGAATACAGCATAACCATAGCCTTCTGGTTTGTCTTGATTCAAAAATGTAATTTTGCTGCCTAAATCTTGTAGATACTGGCTATATTCCTGATTTTGCGGCGATAATTTCTTGAAAAGTTCGCCTGGAGGTGGAGCCTTAAAGAACTCCTCAAAAAGTGCGCGATCGCCTGGTTGCACTACAATCCCGATTTCTTCTATACCAGCGCTGATGGCTTCTTCCACAATTGCTAGAATTACCGGCTTGGCACGACCCTCTCGATCGATAATCGGGAAAAATTCCTTTTTCACCGCCTTGGTAGCTGGAAATAAACGAGTTCCGAAACCTCCGGCTGGAATTATAGCTTTGCGAACTTTGCGTGCATGAAGTGTTAGCTTTAAACCTTGCATTTGAGGAAAATCCCGCTCAATAATTTCAATAACTTTTTGCTGGCTTTCTTCGTCTTTAACGATAAATTGTGCTGTACCATCCCCTTGCGAACCAACACCTTTCCCTCCCCAAATGTAGGGCTGAATGGGTTCATAATCAAGGATTTTATGCAGGATGGGAGCTGTTAATTGCTCAGGACAGACGGGAATTAGATGCTTATCAAATTCGATTTGTGCCTTTTTCATCAAGATACCAATTTGTTCAGCATCTCCTTTTTGCAAGGCGTCTACTGCTTCTTGAGTAATTTGAGAACTGATGGAGCCAAGATATTTTTGGACATTCTCTTGGGATTCGTTACTGGCGAAAGGATAACACTGATTCAAGTTACTGAGTATTTCTTGGGTATTTTTCCCAGCACCGAGATCGACAATTACAAAGAACAGGTTTTTGGGTACTTTTAGTTCAATAATATCCAAGCGTGAAGCGAAGCTATCGCCGCTAGGCGAATCGCCATCAAAAACCATCAGGATCGGGCGATCGCCATAAGCACACGCTTGATCCATCCGTCCGCAGCGAGAAGGCGTGGTAATCTCTCCCTGATAAGCCAACTCCATTTCGTCTCGGAGGGTCATTTTTAAGTCATACACGCGATTGAAAGCACGAGCTACGAGGACGCACAGCGCAGCACTGGAGGAAAGACCTTTCTTAACTGGCAAATCTGTCAGATAATTGTCGATTTCCAGTCCGTCCACTCGGTAACGAGCCACAAATTGGTAGGCAACGCCAGCGGCATAACTAAAGAAATCACCTTTTTCAGCTTCGGCAAGCAAAACCTCGGCGTCCATCGGCAGAGTCAGCGTTTTCCGGGTGCCGTCACTCAGGGAAGCGTGAAAAATCAGATGAGTGGGATGAGGCTTAACCTCGGCATAAAGCCCCTGATTAGTCCCGACGATCAGCGTATAGCCTTTTTCTAAATTCGGATTGATGCGGCGATAGTCTCCCGCCCAATCGCTGTGTTCGCCAAACAGACACAGGCGACCTGGAACAAAAATTTTCATAAATTTCATGCTGCTATCTTCGCACCCTCTAGTAATAAACTACTCTGGGTGGTGAGCAAGCGTTGAAGCGATCGCTCTTTTTATCTACGCGATTTATCTATCGCGATGATTCGGCTTTTTGCACCCCGTTGGGTATCGGTACCAGTCAATACATCGCACCGACTGGTTAAAATTGCTCTGAAGCTAGGGAGAAAGCCCAAAGATAGTTTCTTCAATTTTTCAACATCGAAGAGGAAACGTTTATGCAATCGGCTCCACAGCAGCCTAACGTCCAGGATGTAAAAGTTCAGCTTCTCCTAACGGGAGGACATGAGTACACCATTTATCTCAAGTCAGATTCACCCGTACTCCACAGTCTGCTGAAAACAATTGTGGCTCAATCCCAAAAACAGGAAGCGGTATTTTCTTGTTTATTTCAGATTCCCATCAATGAGGGTCATGCGGCTCTGTCTTTTCCGAGCGATCGCTTGGTTGGCATCGTTACGGAACCGCCCCTGTACGTGCAACAAAACTTGCCGCCAATAGAAGAGCCACCACTTCAATCTGTAGATTTTTTACCAAATATTTTACCTTCTGAATATGTGCAAATTGATAATTTCTTAACCTTGGAGGAAAAGAACCGCTTACTTAATTACGTTTGGGAACAAGAGTCAAACTTTGTTTCTACTAGCACTTCAACAAACGAGGCTGACTATCGTCGATCAATGGTTCTCTATTACTTCCCTGAATTTTCTGAATTGGTAGTCAATCGAATTAAAGCGATTCTCCCAAATGTCTTCAGAAAGCTAGGGATACCTTCTTTTAAAGTTTCCGATATTGAAAGTCAGTTAACTTCCCATAATGACGGGAATTATTTCAAAATTCATAACGATAATGGCAGCACTGAAACTATCACTAGAGAATTAACTTATGTTTATTACTTTTATCGCGAGCCAAAACCCTTTTCTGGTGGAGAGTTACTGATTTACGACAGTAAGGTGGAAAACAATTTTTACGTACAATCAGACTCGTTTAAAACAGTTGAACCGAAAAACAACAGCATTGTGTTTTTCCTGAGCCGCTATTTACACGAAGTTTTGCCTGTGGTTTGTCCTTCTAAAGCTTTCGCAGACAGTCGATTCACCATTAATGGCTGGGTGCGTCGTCAAGTAAATAATGCGTAACGACTAAAGTCGCAGCTACACGAACAAAGACCGCCTTCGCGGTCTAATATCAAGTCCGGTTAATTGACCATTTAAAGAATTAGCCTGTCTCCGTCAGGCTACGTTTTTGTAGCTGCATCCTCCAGGGTCTAGATAAATTCTGGTAAACGTAGAATACTCCCAGTGTATACGCGACGAAAAAACGCATACTATAAGGCTGATGTGCATTTCCAAATGCACATCAGCTTAGTTATCTTCTGGGGATGGATTAAAGCAGGAATGCTTCCAAATGCGAACCTTTTTTACCGTTGGGGTTTGATAATTTGGCAGGGTATTTTCGCGCATAAAATAAATAGAAAAGGTATCAAGCTGCTGTGACCCTTGGTGCTGAGAATTCCAATTGCGGCAAAGATATCGCCCATAGTAAAGACGATATTTGGAATTGTCCTTGCTCCAAAGATTCATCATGTATTTGCGCCAACGCTCGTTTGGATAAGTCGCAGACACAAGACGTGGTTTTTCCCAGCTTACAGGTGTGCCATCTTTAAAAACATCTATTTCGGTGCCATTTTTAAGCTGACCTGGAATGACATACCAGCCATCATCTTTAAGTGGATAGGGAGCAAACATACTCCATTTTTGGTCTAATCTCAACACAAGCGTCACCCAATTAACCACGCTTGGCAGCTTAAAGATAGAGGGAGCAATCGTCCTGAGATTCCACAAAGAGACGCAAAGCAATAAGAGGAAGGCGATAATATCTGTTAACAACGAAGAACGCACTTCCAGAGGACGAAACTTTAAAGGAGTCGTGACTTTAGAGGCGGCGCGGCGATTGTTGGCAATGATTTCGTAGGCTTTCGTACCCACAGACAAGACAGGACGCCATTCCAACAAGGGACTCAGAGGTCTAAGTAAGGGTGATAAGTGACAGACGTAGGCGATCGCTTTAAATTTGAAATGTTTGTATCCTTCCCAATCGACCACTACCCAGGAATTGTGAGTTTTCATGTCCGCGAAAATTTCCGGGTCATCCTGAGCTAAAAGCAGTGGCGTTCCTGGCAATACTAAGAAGGTGCGGATCAGGTATACCGTCTTTTTACAGAAACCACACTCTCCGTCATAGTAGATTTTGAGTCCCTGACGTTGCGGAGTTTGCAGGCGCTGAGAGATCCCATTCCAAAACTCGCTAGGGATGAAAATTAGCCAAGCGATCGCGCTGATAAAGGGAAAAAGACCGAGGGTTAGTCCTAGTCCAAAACCGAGATGTAACAGGATAAATGTCGCCACCGCACACAAGCGGAAAAAGCTGGTACGGATGGGGATGAACAGTAAAAATGGCCCTAATAACTCAATCCCCAGCGTGGTGTAGGTTAAAAAGACGAGCAGTGGCGGCGGAAATCCTAAGAAAAATTGACCGATGGGGGTCGCAAACTGATCGATGCTCAAGGCATAATAAACGGCGCTGCCTTCTTTCCACCAGATCGGATCGGACTTCAGCGCCCATGTAAACCAGTAGACAAAGCAGATTTGTAGTGTCAAGGCGACCGTTGCACCGGACAAAATGCGCTCCGGCAAAGCTTTTGAGGATGAATTAAGGGCGCTATCCACCGAATAACACGCCCCTAACGGCAAAAACATTGCCCAAAATAGCAACAAGCGAAATTCGATGTCTCCAGCACTGAGTACCATCGGGTTTCGACTATGAAGGGAAACCAAGAGTGCCCAGGATACGATAGTGACAAATCTTGTCCGATAACCGATTAACAGTGCAAAGGCAATAAATCCAGCAAATAAGAATAGAAAACTTTGAAATAAAGCTTGTCCGCTGAATAAATGTACTGACCAGAACCAAGGATTTAAGAATTGTTCAACCAGTGGGGCGCGGGGAAGGATGCCAAAATCAGTGTAGTGAGCTTTGAGATCCTTAGAACGATTAATCAGATCGGTAACGACGAGCAACGCTAGCCCGATGCGAAATAAAGCGAGCGATCGCAAGTCTAACCCAAACAGTTCCTCTAGTTTCCTCTCAAAGCCACTTTTAAATTTTTTCTCCTTGGAGAACATAGAACGTTAGCCCCTTAATTGACAATTCGGTTATAACTAAAATCTCTATAAAAGTCGCCAAAATCGCCATCCATTATCCGAATTACAGTGCCACCGATGCAAAGGCACCTTGTTAGCAAAAATTAGGGTTGGAAGTTCAACCAAACTTCCAACCCCCATCGCTTACCGAAACAATGACTATTCAATCAATGAATGGTTTAGTTAGATTTCCGACGGCGCACTACTCTCAGTCCTCCAACCATTAAGGCTAGAGCTGCCACAGTGCCTGGTTCTGGTACCTTTGTTGAACCACCATTATCGCCGCCGGTGGTGTCGCCGCCAGTGGTGTCGCCGCCAGTGGTATCGCCGCCAGTGGTATCTCCGCCAGTGGTATCGCCGCCAGTGGTATCGCCGCCAGTGGTATCGCCGCCAGTGGTATCGCCGCCGGTGGTGCCGCCGACAATAGTACCACCTAGCAATTTGTCACTCCCAGCGCCAGCATTTACCTGCTGGAAGCGAACTGCCGCCTGAAGGGTGTTATTTTGAAATCCAGCCAGGAATTGGCTTTCAAGTGTGGCAGCAACGAGGTTTGTACCACTTAATAAAAAGCTGACAAACGTATTGCCGCCCTGAGGAAGGGCACCATTAGCATTGCCACCTTCAAAGTTACCGTTATCAGCAACACCAACGCTAAAGTCACCGACTTGATTACTAAAAGGGGTAAAATTAACGTTTTGTAACAGTGTAGGGAAGAAACTGCTGCCTATGTAGGAGTTGCTAACTACGGACAAACCTTCCAGGAGATCGAACGCAACACCTGTCAGTTTAGACTGAGTGGCTCCAGCGCCGAAAATACTTTGACCAGTAGTGTTGGTGATATCCAGCCCAAGCCGAACGTTGTTTCCTTCCTGAATAAAACTGAAGTCTACAAAAGCTGATGCGCCAGTGGCAGGGTTATTAGAAGATTGACTGGTGGAACCAAAAGATATGCCGAAGGCTTGTGCCGAGCTTGGTACTAGAAAAGAGGATGTAATAGCAATGCCAGCTGCTGCTAAAACGGAAGGTAAAAATGAAGTTACTTTCATCGATGAAATCTCCTTGGTTAAGACACAAGATTAAATTGGCGTTTGTAGATAATGCTTTTTCTTTAGCCCTGCATATTTCACGCTCAGCTAATGTACGCAATATATCAGTGGCTCCTCTAAGCCACAATAGATTCTCAGTAGTTTCTCGATATCTTTAAATAAAAAGGCAACGCTCTTTATCGCTACTTCATGATTCTACTGATGAAGATTTTACTTAGTTTATTTACCTAGTTAAAACGAAGCAGTTTGTTAGCTTCTAATTTAAAGCAAAGTGTTTATACTGAGGCTTCATAATAAATTTATATAAAAATGGATTATGTTTATAGTTTCTTAAAATTAAATATCAGGGTTTATACGTAAATTATTGGTAGCTTTAAATAAATAGGCATTTTTCTTTATCGTTACTTTACAATCTATGAGGATTCCACGTAAATGATTGATGCTTTTTAAGAAGGCGATCGCTGTTTTTCAGTGCGAGATTTAAAGCGTTTTCATCGCTTACGCCATCCTCAAACAGATAGAACACCGCAGACTCGTTTGAGTTCCCACTCATGTTGTGTATTTAAGCCCAGATGATTCTTGTGCAGCCAGTTCTGGCTACTTACAATCGGTTGCCGAGGCAGTTTCTAATACGGTTCACGAAGAAGCTAAAAATTCAAAGCAAAGGTAGGTTGAATTAAGGAGCGAAGCTTAACAAATGCTTCTGTGTGTTGGGTTTCGTTCCTCAACCCAAACTACAACTACACGAAGATCGCGCGATCGCTCACACCGATCCGGGTGCTAAAACGATCCCTCAGCTTGCTACAGGGAGTGTCGTCTTGATTCAGCGGCATTGCAGGGGAAGCCGTTATGGAAAAGTAGCATTCCACACTAATTGATGTGCTATTTACCGCTTAATATTGATTCGCAGAGATTTCTACAACAAATGCTGTAAGAGTGCTGGGCACGCGATCGCGTGTCGCCGCCTTGCACTCTACTTCCTTACTCCTTGGCACCATCTACAGGCTTTTAAGCATTAATCTACAGCTCCAGATGCTTTGAGCGATCGCGCGATCTCCCGGTTTCGATTCATTTGGGCGATCGCCAAAGCCGTGTAGCCACCCCGGTTTTTCAAATTCACATCCGCACCAGCTTTCAGCAATACCTGCACGGCATTCGCATGACCCCGCTGGACCGCCCACATTAAAGCAGTCGCACCAGCATCATCCTGAAGATTGATATCCGCTCCCAACGAGAGTAGCCCTTGCATCACCCCCGCGTGCCCCTGCTCAGCTGCCTTGATTAGCGCACATTTCCCGTCGTTGGTTCGTGTATTGGGCTTAGACCCACCCTCCAGCAGCACTTTCACCGTGTCAGCGTGCCCCTGCAATGCTGCCACGGTTAACGCTGTCTCACCCAGATTCCCCGCGTTAGAATTCGCGCCCTTTCTTAACAGAGCTTCCACAATCGCCGTCTGACCATGCAATGCTGCCACCATCAAAGCAGTATCGCCTAACTTATTTCGCGACTGGACATCTGCTCCTCGGTTGAGGAGAATTTCCACAACATCAGCATGACCTTCGACAACGGCAAAGTTTAAAGCCGTCTCATCATCTTTATCTTTGGCATTGATATCCGCGCCGCGATCGAGTAAAGCCGTGACAATATCCGTGTTAGCGATCGCTGCCGCAGCCATCAGCGGGCTTCCGCCATCCGAGTTTTGAGCATTCACATCGGCACCGCCCTCCAGCAATGCTCTCACTACCTCCGGATGAACTCGATCGATTGCTAGAGTTAAAGCAGTTTCACCTTCTTTGTCTTTCGCATTCACATCAGCGCCTTTCGCTAACAACCGCTGAGTCACTTCTAAACGACCAAACTCAGCAGCTTGTCTCAGCGGGCTTCTACCATCTTTGGTTTCGGCATTCGCATCTGCCCCTGCGTCTAACAAAACCTGCACTGTGTCAGCGTGTCCGAGTCCAGCAGCGAGAAATAAGGGAGAGACGCCATCATTCTCTCTCCTTCCATTCACCTCAGCACCGGCATCTAACAAAGCTTGCACCACGCTAGCTTTGCCCTCCTGCGCTGCCAACATCAAAGCCGTATCCTCAACGTTGTCTTTGACATTAACTTGGGCACCCGCATCTAGCAAGATTTGCACCACCTCAACATGACCTTTCAGCGCCGCCACCATCAGCGCTGTGCTGCCATCCTCGTTGGCGGCATTCACATCAGCTCCAATGGAAGCTAACATTTTAACTACGTCAATCTGATTCGCTGCCGCTGCGATCATCAAAGCCGTCAGGCGATATCGTTGTCTAAGTTGATTGACGTTTGCACCAGCGTCCAGTAGAAGTCTGACAATTTCGGTGTAGCCGTTCTGGGCGGCAAACATCAAAGCGGTGGTGCCCTCCCGATCGGTCACACTGACATCAGCGCCAGCGGCGATTAGCGCTTTTATCCGCTGAATTTCTCCCCGCTTCGCCGCCCTAATTAAGTCTTGATTTGCACTCACGACTGTTGCCTCATCCCATCGCCAGCATTGCCACTTAACCTCAAATAATACCTTTGAGGAGATGGTGTGGCTTAACCCCCCAGCTTGGAAAGGACAAAGGCAACGAGGAAGCCAACAACGGTGATTAGTCCAGCAAAATCATGGACTTGCTCGAAAGCTTCTGGAATCATGGTGTCTGATATCATTGCCAGAATTGCGCCTGCTGCCACGGCGGTAGTTGCGGCGATAATTTCTTCAGAGAAGTGACTGAAGATGACATCGCCCAAAAGCGCAGCGATACCGGAAAGAATCGCGATCGCTGCCCACACGCCAAAGATATAGCGAGCTGAACGACCTGCTTTCTTCATGCCAGCGGCGCTGGAGAGTCCTTCGGGAAGATTCGAGAGGAAAACGGCTGCTACCGTCACCCAGCTAACAACTCCTCCTTGAATCATGCTGACGCCAATCACAATTGATTCCGGAATGCCATCCAGCAAGGCACCGATAGCGATCGCTAAACCGCTCCCACTCGCATCCTATAAGAGATTTTTGTTGGTTGCCAGAGCGCTTGCGATGCTTGGCACCCTGATAATTCAGATACCAGTTTGCCCCTGTGTAGACAGCAGCACCGCTTAAGAAACCAATTGCTGTTGAATCGAAGCCACCCCGCTGATAAGCCTCATCCATTAGCTCAAAAGATAGCGTCGAAATTAGCACCCCGGCACCAAAAGCCATCACGGCTGCGATCGCTTGCGGGGAAATTCGCACAAAATATCCCAACCCGGCTCCGAATAGCAACGCCGATCCACCCACCAATCCCCAGAAACCTGCCTGTAACCAGACTGGCAACATCAGCTGCCCTCCTTCAGAAATTCCTGCCCTGCAATGTTTAGCAGATTTTCTACTACTCGATCATCTGAGGTTATGGCGCGGTAATGACGACTACCCAAAGGTAGACAGCCATTATGATAAGTTTTATAAAGTTCCTTAATGAGCCGAATCTTATGAGCTTGGAAATCCCCGTATCGATTAAACCCTGGCTTAATTTTATTCACCCCGCCTTGATGTGGGTGTTACTGGGCACATCCCTCTATGCCCTATATCTGGGGATTCTCGTCCGACGCACTCGCAATGCTGAAGGGGAAGCCAAAAAAGAGCTAATCAAAGGCAGGTTTAACGTCCGGCACTACCAAGTTGGTTCATTGCTGTTGGCGTTGATGGTGATAGGCACGCTGATCGGCATGGGCGTTACCTATATCAATAATGGAAAACTCTTTGTCGGACCTCACCTGCTAGCAGGCTTAGGCATGACGGGGATGATAGCAGTTTCTGCTGCACTCTCTCCCTATATGCAAAAAGGTCACAATTGGGCGCGTTACAGTCACATTTTTTTAAATGTTGTGCTTTTGGGACTGTTTGGCTGGCAAGCTGTCAGCGGTGTGGAAATTTTGCAAAGGATCATCAGCAAGATGTAGCCTTTGGGAGGATGCTAATGGCTAATAGCAATTAGCCATTAGCCATTAGGGATTTAGCCATTAGCCCTTTTCTTGGCTTTTTTAGGCACGGGCAAGCCCAGACTGGTATGAAAGTCTTCCTGGACTTTGGGGGTGAGAGACTTAGAAACTTGTCGCACAATTTGAGCCAAGAGGCGATCGCCTGTATTTTGAATCACAGACTTAGGCAACTTGTGAATAAACTTGGGAAACTGAATATAAACGGACAAGTCCAGATGCCACTCAACATAGGTGATCGCAGATACCTGATGTGGGGCGAATCTATCTGCCGGTACTTCCACTAATGTCATCGCCGACTCATAGTCAACGTCATAGCCTGGAGTCACGTAATTCGGAACGGGTACTGTCCGAACTCGATAAACACCTTGATCCCGTGGCAAAAGTTCTAAGCCAATTTTTGGCTCCACCTCATAACCAAACGCACCGAAACGCCCGATTACCAAAGCGTAACCATTCTCTCCTAGGGGTTCTACTTGCATGGGGTGAGCGCAGCGGCAGAACCAACCGTGGTGAGTATCTAAATACTTAGCAACCGTTTCGGCATCGGCATACATCTCCATGCAGCTCTCAAAGTGAGTATGAAATCGAGTCGTTTCATGTGTACTCGCGGCTTCTATGGCTGCGTTGTCGGCATCCATGAGACTGGATACTGGATTCAACATTCCTGAGTTAACCTCAAACGGTACCTCAAACGGTTGACGATCGTAGAATTGCGACTGCATCACCTGCTCTCCTGCGCTGGTTGCCGTTTTTCTATATACAGGATTCCCACAATGGGCTGAATTGTTTCCATAAATTCTAATTCTTCAACAAAAGACGACAACGCCTTTGAGTTTCTACAATTAAAAAGTTAGAGTTTACTGCCAACCAAAAAAAATTCTCTGTCCACTCAGCATAGCTTGCGATTCTAAAGACTGGACACGGGTAATTTACGGAGAAATGAATGAAAGCATTTGTAGCAGGGGCAACGGGGGAGACAGGTCGTCGGATTGTACAAGAGCTGGTGCAGCGGAATATACCTGTTCGAGCGTTAGTTCGAGACATCGAAAAAGCTAGGCAGATTCTACCAGATGCCGCTGAATTGGTAGTTGGCGATGTTTTACAGCCAGAAAGCCTCTCTTCTGCCCTAGGTGATAGTACGGTTTTACTGTGCGCCACAGGTTCTAGCCCCGGCTTTGACCCGACTGGACCCTACAAGGTGGACTACGAAGGCACTAAAAATCTAGTGGATGCCTCTAAGGCAAAGGGAATCGAGCATTTTGTGCTGGTTTCTTCAATTGGTGCTTCTCAATTTTTGCATCCGCTGAATCTGTTCTGGCTGATTCTGGTGTGGAAGAAGCAAGCAGAGGAATATATTCAGAAAAGCGGGTTGACCTACACAATTGTGCGGCCTGGAGGTCTTAAAAACGAAGAGAACTCAGAGCCAATCGCTATGTACAAGGCTGACACTCTGTCTTTAAGTGGCAGCATTCCCCGTACTAAGGTCGCGAAGGTGTGTGTTGAAGCGCTATTTCAACCATCGGCTCGCAATAAAATTGTTGAAATCATTACCAAGGCAGAGGCTCCTGAAAAAAGCTGGGAGCAGATGTTTGCCAGTGTGGCCTAATTATGTTCTCAGCCATCGGGCGTTTTCTCGCCGGGATGTTTTCAGCGATCGGGAGTTTTCTCATCGGGATGCTGAGCATGACGGCGGTGCTGTGCTTGTTGCTTTATCTTAAAGACTGGGAGCAGCTGCGCGATCGCGGCTTCTCCTACGGAAACTCGTCGGTGGCTCCACTGAACGGAAACGGTACCGCTCCCTTGGCAATGCAAGGGGGCGATCCTTATATCCGTGCCTTGATGCGGACAATTTCTGCTAGTGAAGCAAATGTTGCCCAGCCTTATCGGGTCATCTATGGCGGTCAGTATGTCCAAGACCTCAGCCAGCATCCCCAGATGTGCATCCCGATTGGTGTTGGCCCTAATACGGGAAAATGTTCTACTGCTGCTGGTCGCTATCAGATGCTCAACACGACGTGGCTTGAGAAGGCTCAGCGCTATCACCCGCAGCCTTCAGAATTTATGTTTTGGCACTCTTATAGCTTTGAGCCACAATTTCAGGACGCTGTAGTTTATGCGTGGCTGAGTGACCGGAAAGCCTGGAAAGTAGACATTTCCAAGTTGCTGCGTCAAGGGAAACTAAAAAAGGTGTTGCGGCTGCTATCTGGCACTTGGACAAGTCTGGGCTATGGGATAGAAACCAACTCTATGAGTGGGAAGTTGCCAGAAATTTATGAGCAAATGCTAAAAGAAGAGCTACAAACTTATGGATAAAAAACCGACGCGAGTGCGGGTTTCCAAATTTAATCTAGTTCAGTGAACTTTAGTATCCATCACACTCTTCAGCTTGCCCTAAAATATCTTTCCCCTCATTGTTTGTAACGTAGACTTACTAGAAATTCATCCGAATCAGCAACGTTTTGCGGTTAGAAGAGGCAACACCTCCTTCTGGAGCTGACGTGTTGAAAAAAATCGGCATAGCCATTACCACCAGCCCAATTAGAAAAATATGAGCGATTAAGTCAAAGGTTGTGAAACCTTTGCTTGTACTTTTTTTGAAACCGGGTAGTAAGCACAAAGCTGGGCGGTGGAGATTCATGGCGGACTCCAAAGGAGGTGAGGTCGAACAATCTATTACTATAGATAGTTGAATTAATAGACTGTTCCCACCGTTTTTTTAAGGGACTTTTGATGAATGCGATCGCCTTTCTCCGTAGAAACCCTTGCTTTTGCTCCTTTTTTTCCGGACGTTGTTAAGTTTTTAAGAAAAAAACTTAACAACGTTTGCCAAAGCAGTGATAATTTTCTTAAGCTTAAAAGCTCCTTGAGAGCTTGATGTCAGAGAAAAACCAAGTATTGATTAGCCAACATAAGTTTAAGCACCTATAAAGCTATTTTTCATAGATTTCTAAAGGTAATCCGTCTGGATCGCTAAAGAATGTAAACCGCTTGCCAGTCATCTCATCAAGTCTAATATCTTCTACCTGCACTCCTTGGTTTTTTAAATAGTAAACAGCTTCATCTATATTTTTGACAGCAAACGCTAAATGCCTCAATCCGCAAGCTTCAGGGTGACTTAATCTTTGAGGAGGATTAGGAAATGAAAAAAGCTCAATTTGATCGCCGCGACCAACTCTCAAATCTAATTTGTAAGAATTTCTTTCTTCTCTAAAGGTTTCTTGGATAATTGAGAATCCTAAAACCTCTACATAAAACTTTTTAGATTTTTCATAGTTAGAGCAAATAATCGCGGCATGATGAATTCCTATTGTTTCCATAAAATGAAATTCCGCACAACGGCAACCAATAAACTACATTTCTGATAATAACTTGACTTTGAAAAAGTCAAGTTACTAACTTAAATTAATTACAACTGTAATCAGTCGGGTTTTTTACAATATCAAATTAGTTTAATAGCTATTACTTAGAATGTTGTTCCAGCATCCCACCCAAAAGCGGAGACACGTATTTAGCATTTGGTTTTTTGTTCGCAACATATACACTTCTTAGCTTCCCTTTTTAAGCCCGATTGGGAGAGCGTTAAGGTCGCGTCTCAAAACCCAAACTGCTTTAGTGTAAGCATTACTTTAACAAATATAATTAACTTGGTACAGACTTAGCTAAAAACCGCCTAACTTTTTCAAAAAATACCTTTGGACTTTCCACATGAATATTGTGCCCACAATTACTAATTAGATTAACCTCGGCTGCTTTACACAATTTCGCCATTTCCGAGTTAATGACTCTAAACTTATTATCATATTCACCTACTAGCAAAAGCATAGGGTTTTGGTTTTGTTTGAGCGCTTCCCATAAAGAAGGTTGGCATCCAGTACTTAAATTACTTAGGGACTTAGCCAATTCAAAGGGATTATTTTGTAGCCGAGACTCTATTATCTGCTCAAATTTCAGATGTTTTTTGAGAGAGACAAAAAGCGGCTGGTCGTACCAATTTGTTAAAAATTCTAAAAAATCAATGGTTACTAATTCCTGCGATAATTCTAGATCCCGCTGAAGTCGCTTCCATCGTTCCTCTTCGGTCTTCAACCCAGGCGATGCCGATTCCAAGACAACTTTAGGAAAACGTTCGGGGAAATGAAGGGTCAAATATAAAGCCAATCGTCCACCCATCGAATAACCAACCAAAAAACATTTTTCAATGCTTAACTGTTCTAGCAGGTTGAGCAACGCCTGGGCAGTATTTGCCATTTTATAGCACTCATCTTCACCCATAACCTTAGTTTGTCCATGACCTGGAAGATCAACAGCAAGACAACAAAATTGGTCAGACAAAAATGAGATAACTTGATTAAATTCGTTGCAGTCACCCATAAAGCCATGTAAAAACAGGATTATCGGTTTATCTGCGCTACCGCTCAAAGAATAGTGAAATTGATAATCAAACGTCATCCTCTACAACTGTTTGCTCAAATCTGATTTGCTTAATCGTAATGCACGTCAGGATAGCGATCGCATCCTCTGTCACCAACACTACCAGTTGCGATCGCTATCCTGACTGGAGCTGCAAGCAATGCAGTAGAATTTATGCTGCTCTATTCGTTGGCAATTCCGACTCCGGAATTAGGAAGCTTTTGCTATCCCTGTGTACAGAGGCAATCGAACCGGGTTAACCGTGCGATCGCTTCCTCCAACTTCCCCAACATAGTGCCATCACTAAAAACATTAATATATTTTATTACTTTTTACTTAAACATTAAATTGTCTGATTAGTTTTATTGGGAATTATGCTACGTTTCTAAAGTAAATATTAGGCTAATAAAAGTCAATACTATGACAAAAAATACTAACTATTCCTATCTCAGTGAATTCACATAATCAAGATATTTTGGTATATAAGTGCTTAAGCAAAATTAATTACATATTCGGTTCCGACTTTTTTTAGCACATTTTTGACATACTTTACTAAACTTTTCCAGTCCCGATAAGCCTCTATCTCTATCCATTCATATTTCATAAACTTCCATAAGATTTCAATTAAGTTGAGTTCGGGTGAATAAGGGGG